>JAAYOI010000075.1 GCA_012520435.1 Mollicutes bacterium | reverse complement strand
TTCTATTTCAAAATTAGAATCCCCTTCAATATTAACTTTTTGCTCCTTTAATTCTATTGGAATTAAAAGCGGTTCTAAAGCATCTTTAATAAGCTTATCAACGAATACTTTTTCTTTTTTAAAAGTTACCATTCCACTATCTAATCTAGATATTTTTAATAAAGTTGATACTAACCATTCAATCCTTTTTAATTGTTGGTTATTTTTCATTAAAAATTGTTTTCTTAATTTTGGGTCTAAATTATCTTGCGATAATAAATCATTGATTACATACATACTCGTAAGTGGTGTTTTAATTTGATGAGATATATCTGATAATAAAATTTCTAAATTCTTTTTATCTTTTAAAGATAACTCATTTTGTTCTTTTAAAAGAATAGTTATTTTATATATATCATTTTTTAAATCACTAATATCTCCTTCATCATAATCTCTAATATCAAAAGAATAATCATTATTTAAAATGCGATTTAAATATTTATGAATATCTTTAATTCTTTTATATTGTTTACGTATAAAAATGACATAAATAATATTGATTATTAAAATTAAAACTATTAAAAAGATAAAACTACAAATATTTATTATTTTTTTCATACTCTGAATATTAGTTAGATATTCAATATTACCAATATCAGTTAATCCATATTTTTCCAAAATATCAATACCTTTAGGAGGATTATTTTGATATCTAATAAGATTATTTATTATCTCTTCTTCTAATTCTGGATGATTTTCAATAATACTACCAACAATATAACTATTATTTTCAATTAATGATCCTTTATAAATTTGATGAATACATAAATTAAAAATAAAATTTAATATTATAAAAATAACTAATAATAATAATTGTATCCCTATAATTTTTTTTATTTCCTTATTACGCATTATAATTCCACCTTATATCCTAATCCTCTTACCGTAATAATAATTTTGGGATTCATTGGAACATCTTCAATTTTTTCTCTAATTCTTTTAATATAAACAGTCAAAGTATTATCATTAACATATTCTTCATTAACATCCCAAATATCTGCCAAAATCTTTTCTCTTGAAAAAACAGTATTAGGATTGAGTGCTAAAGTAAGTAAAATTTTATATTCTAAAGCAGTTAATCTTACATCAATACCATTTTTAAATACTTTAGCTTGTTTTAAATCGATTACTAAATTCTTAATATGAATTTCACTAGTATCAATTGTTTTATTGTTTTTACGTAAAGTAGATTTAATTCTCGAAATTAATTCTCTAGCTCTAAATGGCTTAGTAATATAATCATCAGCTCCCATATCTAATCCTCTAACAACTGATACTTCTAAATCACTAGCCGTTAAAAAAATTATTGGAATATTTTTAATTTGTTTTATTTTTTCAAATAATTCAAAACCATTGCCATCTGGTAAATTAATATCTAAAAGAATTAAATCAAAATTAAAATCTTTCATTAATAATTCCATCGTTTTTTTACAAGTATCTACTTCTTCAACTACAAAAGATTCTTGTTCTAAATAATATTTAAGTCCTAAATGAATTGTTTCATCATCTTCAATTATTAATATTTTTTCCATTTAACCACCAATTTAATTATACTATAAATTAATATGTAATAAATGACAAAATTGTAAGAAAGTATTATATATAAAAAAGAGGTTTAGATAAACCTCTTATTCTTGTTTATTAAGCCATTTTTTTCCTTCAATTATTCTAGTTATTAATAGTGATGATGATGTATCACCTACGACATTTAAACAGGTAGCTGGTGGATCAACTAACCAACCAATGGTTGCGATAATAGGAAAAGCTTCTAATGGAAAATTATACATATTGACGATTAACATCTCTCCAATTAAACCACCACCTGGTATTCCAGACATAACTACCCCACTTAATACGGCAATTAAAATAGCTTTTAAATAAGTATCAATACCAGTAAATGGCATATTGAAAACACCAAATAAGAAAACAATTTTTAAAATAGCGGCCATACTACTACCTTCCATATGCATTGTTACTCCTATTGGTAAGGTTACGTCTCTTATATCTTTTGGTACACCCATTTTTTCAGTAGCATCTAAATTAGTCGGTAAAGTAGCAAGTGAACTTTGGGTAGCAATCGATGTTATAGTTGGTGGTAAAATGTTTTTATAAAATATTTTAATACCTTTTTTCTTACCAGCTATATAAGCATATAAAGTATAAAATACTAAGAAATAAACAACACAAAAAACATAATAAATTAACATACTTCGAGCATAACTACCAAGTAATTCTGGTCCAAATTCACCTATTAAGGTAGCAAAATAAGCACACAAACCAATTGGTGCATAATACATAATTAATTTAATAAATTTCATCATAGCTTTAGATAAAATTTCTAAACCGTCACTAACTAATTTTGCTTCTTTACCTATCAAACTTAAACATAAACCAAAAATAATTGCAAAAATAATTAATGGAAGCATATTGCTTCTTGATAAAAGATGAGTAAAATCAGTAACTGTTAATGCTTTTACAATTTGTTCACCAATACTAAGTTTTTCAATCTTTTCACCTACTTCTAATGCAATAGAAGCATTACCAACTGGATCAATGACAAGAACCGTAATCAACATAACAATCGAAGCAATAGTACTTGTTACAATGAATATAAGAAACAAATATTTTAAAATTTTACCTAATCTTCTTAAATTAATCATATTAGCTACGGAACTTGAAATAGTAAAAAAAACAAGTGGTACGACAATGGTATACATTAAATTTAAGAATATGTCACCAAATGGTTTTAATACAACAGTATCTTTTCCAAAAATAATACCAATGATACTACTTATTATAATAGAACATAATAAAATAAGTGAAAAACGGTAAGACTTAAATGCCTTACTTTTCAAAAAACTCATATCAACCTCCTCACTACATTATATTTTTATTAAGAGGTAATATGAGTTTTTATTATTTTAATCTTATTTTTAATTTGTTATAACAAATTTCAAAATATTTTAAGAAGGTATCTATTTCTTCTTTAGTTGTTAAATAAGATAAACTAATTCTTAAACTTGATGAAGATATATTATCATCTTTAGTTAAAGCATATACTGCTTTTGATATTGAAGTTTCACTTGAACATGCACTTTGGGTAGATATATATATATCATATTCTTCTAAAGCATGTAAGAAGGTTTCAGGTTTAACACCTAAAACACTAATATTTAAAATATGAGGTATTGAATATTGATTACTATTGATTACTATATCTTTATATTTTGATAATTTTTCTCTTAAATAATCATTTAATTCTTTTACATGATTATATTTACTATTAAAATCTTGGTAAATTAAACGTAAAGCTTTTGATAAAGAAACAATAAGTGGTAAAGCAGGTGTTCCACTACGAAAAATAGTTGTACTTTTACCCCCATGAATTAATGGTTCTAACATAATTTTTTCTTTTTTAATTAAAACCCCTATTCCTTTTAAACCATAAAACTTATGGGCCGCAAAAGTAGCTAAATCAACATTATTAAGAAAAACGGGAACTTTCCCTACACTTTGAGTCATATCAACATGGAAAAAGCATTTAGGATAATCTTTTAAAATTTTACCAATTTCATCAATTGGTTGTTGAATTCCAAGTTCACTATTAACAGAATTAATTGTTACTAAAATAGTTGTATCTTTAATTAATGATTTTAAATGATCAATATCAACTAATCCATCTTTTGTTAAATTAACAAAATCTACTTCAAATCCTTGTTCTTGCAAATAATTTAATGGTCCATAAATAGAAGAATGTTCTAAAGGTGTTGTTATAATATGATTACCACGATTTTTATATTTTAAAGCAATACCTTTGATTGCTAGATTATTAGATTCGGATGCACAACTAGTATAAATAATTTCTGATTCTTTAACATTTAATATTTCCGCAATTTGTTTTGTAGCTTCATTAATTAAATTTCTAGCTTCCGTTCCTAATTTATGTAAAGAATTAGGATTACCAACAAATTGTAAACATGCTTTATTAAAAGAATCTAATACTTCAGAATTTACGGGAGTAGTTGCCGAATAATCTAAATATATCATAATATCACCTATTTTTTATTATAACACTTTTGTTTTTTTAAAACAATAAAATTAAAAAAGTATATAAAACTATACTTTTTTAATTATTTAATCTATCTCTAACCATTTTATTAACTATTCCTAAATCAGCTTTACCTTTTAGGATTGGGGTTAAATAACCCATTATTTTACCTACATCAGACATTCCAGTAGGATTAATTTTACTAAATGCTTCGTCAATGGCTTTATTTATTTCTTCTTCACTTAATTGCTCAGGCATATAACTTTCTAATATTTCTATTTCTTTTTTTGTTTGTTCAATTAAATCGGAACGATTACCTTTTTCAAACTCTACAATTGACTCTTTACGCGTTTTAATTTGTTTTGCAATAATACCTATTACTTCATCATCATTTAGTTCGCGTTTTTTATTAATTTCTTCTAATTGCATTGCACCTTTAACCATTCTAAGAACACTTAAAACTTCTTTATTTTGATTTTTCATGGCTGCTTTTAAATCATTTAAAATTCGTTCACGCATATCTATTTTCCTTTCTATATATTATATTAAAGGGATAAGATACATTACACAACTATCTCTAATATTTCTTTCGAGAATTCCTTATAGTATCTTTCTTTGCTTTGTTGCTTCTTACTCTAGCTTCTTGTTGTGCTTTTCTTTTTCTTACTCCAGGTTTACTATAATGTTCTCTTTCTTTAATTTCTTTTAGGAGGCCATCTCTAGCAATCTTTTGTTTAAAATTCTTAAGTGCACCCTCAACATTATTGTTTCGGACGATCACCTTTGTCATTTAAATCCCTCCCTTCTTAACTAAAACAATTATATCACTTAATAATTATCAATTCAATAAAAACTTAATTTTTACAAAAAAAAAGAGGTTTTAACCTCTTTTAAAAACTTAATAAATTTTCTACTATATATCTAATTAATGTTCCAAAACATCTACCTAAATTAAAAATAATGTCTATTAGAGTAATGATAAATGGTAATAATAAAATAAAACTAATAATTAAAATATATTTCTTCTTTGCCTTCAAAAAATTAATTAAATTGGACATATATTTTTACTAACAATTCTTCTAATAGCTGAACCTAAACTACGCCCTACTTCCAATAATGCATTTATTCCTCTAACAATCGAATTAATTAATGTTCCCGATATACTAATTCCACCAACAATTTTTAGTAATTCATTTCTTTCTAAAATATTCATATTAGTCCTCCTTTCTTTGATGATGTTTTATTTTTTAGGTTTAGCAATAAATTCCCATTGAATTTTGGTTCTATTCCATCTCGTTGTAATTACTTCTTCAAGTATTAGCAAATCATAATTTTTGAAAAAAATATCAAATTGTTTCCTATCAAAATATCTACCATATTTACCATCAATAAGATAATAATTAGGTTCTATCATTACTAATTTATCTTTATTTTTTTCTAATGCTTTAGATGAATTAACAGATCCTACAAAATACCCATCTTTATCTAGTATTCTTTCTATTTCATCAAGTAGTTTTTTGGTAGTAACTTCATCAAAATAATGAATTGATAAATTCGCAAACACTAACTTAATACTATTATCTTCAAATGGAAGTCTGGTTGTCATATCTAATTCTAGAATATTAGCTTTAGGATTTCTATTTTTTAGTACAACCAAAGCTTCACTTGATATATCACAAGAAATAACATCAAAACCTTTAGATATTAAATAGTCAGTATATTGACCTAATCCGCATCCTAAATCAATTGCTTTTCCTTTAGGAATTGTGTTAAATATATCTGAATATTTTTCCATCCATAAATCGTCTAAAAAATCTAATTTTTCACCCTTATTTTGATTTAAATACTTTTGCCAATAATCTTTATTCCAATATTCTTTTGAATTTCTATTCATATTACCACCAACAACAATATTATACCACATTATTTATTACATTTAAGTGGTCTTGTATAACCATCAATAACTCCTATTAGGAAAATAATTCCAGTTCCAATAAGACAAGCTACACCTAAACTAATTCCTCCACCTTTAATATTAAGTAATTCTTTTTTATTTAATTTTTGCATTATCTCAACTCCTTTTTTATCTTTTTCATTATTTCTTGCATTATTGTTGTTTTCGGCATTTTAAACACTAGTTCTATTAAATTATTATCCATTATTATCTTTTTATCTAATAGACAAGTAATATATACTTCATAAAATTTTTTTTTATTTTCAGTTAAATAATAATGTTCACTAATCTTTTTTATTTGGTATTTAGTTTTAATGTTATCTATAAATAATTCATTGTTAGAAAAATTAGGTATTTTATCTTTATCAATATATAATTTAATATAATAATTTTTATCTTCTACAATAACTGTACCTAAATAATATAAGTACTTATGATACTTATAAAATAAACTAATACTTAAAAAAATTATTAGACTTAATATCATAATAGTTATCCAAGAAATAATTTTAGGTGGTATTTTTCTTTCCAGAATTATTGAAGAATTATTAAATACATCTAAATTATTCATTATATTCCACGATCCTTTTAATACAACCATCTTTAAATTCAATTAGTTTATCAAATAGATCAAGATTAGAAAGACGATGTGAAACAATTAAAATAGTTTCTTTTTGATAATATTTAAAAATATTTTTTAAGATCTTTCTTTCTAAATTTAAATCCACCTGATTTAATCCTTCATCAATTAATAAAATATTAAATGGTTTTAAAAGAGTTCGTGCCAGAATAATTCTTTGTCTTTCACCACCTGATAAATTAAAACCATTTTCTTCAATTAACATTTTAAAACCTAAATTATTATTTCTAATAATTTCATCAACATAACACATTTTTGTTACTTTCAATAGTTTATGATTACTACTATTAATTAAATTTAAATTATTATAAAGAGAATCAGTAAATAATATTTCTTTTTGTGAAATATAACTTAATTTATTATCAAGACATTCTTTTTTATAATCATTAATATCAATACCATTAATAATTATTTTATTACGACTAACTTGATAATACCCTTTTAATATTTTCAATAAAGTACTTTTACCACTACCACTAGGACCAGTAATAATTACTTTTTCTCCTTCTTTAATCGTTAAATTGATATTTTTTAATACATTATCGCGATCATCATAAGTATAATCTAAATTTTTAATTTCAATATTACCTTTTATTTCTTGATTAATAAAACCTTTTTCTTTAGATAAACCCCATAGAAGTTCTAAAACTCTTTTGAAAGCATTTTTAGCTTCTTTAATATTTATATCTAAATGAGTCATACTTTGAATTGGTTCTAATAAATAATTAAATAAAAAATTAAAAGTTAATAATTCAGCAATTGTCAAATTATTATCAATAACTAATATCGAACCAATATAAATAATTAAAAGAAAACCTATATCATTAATAATATCTTTTATTAATAATTGAGTATTATAAATATTTTCTAAATTAAATAAATTATTTAATAGTTTAACTTGTTTTTGCTCAAATTGATTAATAATATTATATTCTATACCAAGACCTTTAATAGTTTCAAAGCCACTAATACTTTCTACCATATATGATGTTACTTTACTCTTATCATCTTGATATTTATTAATATATTTAAAAAGTAATGGTTTAAAAATAATTAAATTAATAATTAATAATATTAAAATAATTAAAGCAATTAAAAATAATTGTTGATTTAAGAAATAAAGTCCTATAAAAGCACATAAAGAAATAGGAAAATCAATAAATATGGAAATAGCTACTTTACTAATCATATCTCTAATAATTCGTAAATCATTAATTCTTTCAATAATTTCACCAGTTGTACGATTACAATAATATCGATATGGGAGAGAGATAATTTGTTTAAAAGTATCCTTATTTAATGTTAAGTCAATCTTTTGATTGATATAAATTAGTAATTTATTTCGAAAAAAGCAAGAGGTTATTTTTAATGTATAAAGTAATAAAAAGATAATAATGATAAAAAATAAATTAGTTTTTGATTGGGTTATATTAATACTATCAATAATATATTTAAGATAAAATGATGTCGCAATCGAAAAGATAGCAATAATAATTGATAAGCAAATAACATTTTTTATTTCTTTAGAATTAATAGTAATTAAATTACTAACAAATTCAAATAATGATAAATTAGATTTATAGGTAGGTATTTTTTGAATGGGATAAAGAATTATTAATATTTTATTCCATATTTTATTAAAATCCGTAAATGATATTTTTTTGATTTGACTTGCTGGGTCTGCAATTAACAATTCTTTTTTGTGAAAATTTATTTCATATATAACAATGTAGTGATGATATGCATTATCTAAAGTTACGTGAGCAATACATGGTAAGATTAGATTATCCTTTTTTATATTATTAAATTCACATTTAACTCCCATAGCTCTAAAACCCAAGTTTTTTGATGCTTCAATAAGATGATACGCCGTTGTTCCGTTTTTATTGGTTTTTGTAAGTTCTCGTAAAGTATTTAAAGAAATATTACCTTTATAATATTTAATAATCATGAGAAGGGATGCAACACCACAATCTCTAATTCCTTCTTGTTTGACAAATGGATACTTTTTAAACATTATCTCACCTCCCTATTAATAACATACTTAAAGGGAAGTGATTTTCCTATTTAAAATAAAAAAAAAGAAAAATTATTTTCTTTTTAAAATTTTAAGATGTTTAGAACTATATTTTCTTTCTTTTTCGCATATAAAATTTTCATTATTAACTATTTCATTCTCAAATTCACAAATAACTAAACCATTTTCTTTTAATAAATCATATTTTATTATTAGTTCTAAAACATGATTTATTAAGTTTAAATGATATGGGGGATCTAAAAATATTAAATCAAATTTTATTTTATTTTGATAAAAATATTTTAAAGCATCTTGATAATCCTTTTTTAATATATAATACTTTTCTTCAATTTTTAAGTTATCAATATTTTCTTTGATTGTTTTTATTGCTTGTTCTTTAATATCAACAAAATAACAAGCATCCGCACCATTACCTAATGCTTCAATACCTAAAGAACCACTACCAGCAAATAGATCTAAACATACACTATCCTTTAATTTTGATTGTATTAATGCAAACATTGATTCTTTTACTCGATCCATTGTTGGTCTAGTTCCTTTAATATTAATTCCTTTTAAATTTCTCCTTTTATATTTACCACTAATTACTCGCATAATTATTCCCCTATCTCATTAATTCTACTTATATTTTATCATATTATTTGAAAGATGAAAAAAACGTTTGAAATAATTCAATACTTTCTAATATTTTACTAATACGATCGGTAACTCTTAAACGATATCGATCTTTTACTTCTGCTTCAAATATTTTAAATGCTTCTGGGGTTCTATTTAATATTTTATACCAATGGGAATTTTCCCTAATATATCGTTGATAATTACGGTTATTTTTAATTCTAAATTGAATATCTAAATTCATTAATCCTCAAAATGTTTATATAAAGGTCGCGGCATATATTCTTCTTTTGGTTGTTGATTTTCTTTATTAATAAAATCTTGAAAAACCCCAACTACTCTTTGTAAATTATTGATACCTGTTTGAACTTCATCTAAATTAACATTTTTTAACCAACTGAAAAGATCTAATAGACCTACGCTGGTAGTGGTTGTAGCTGTTTTGACTTCTGTATTTATATAATCTTTCCATACATTATTATCTTCACCATATAAATCATACATTTCATAAAACTTTTGCCAAGTCATTTTCCCATTATTAACATAGTTAATAAGTTGCGGATTTTTTCTTACAAAAGTTTTAAATGAATCTAAATTACCCATGATAACCACCTATAACAATATATGACATTAATTTTAAAAGTTGTAAGAATTCAATATAAAAAAGATGATTTTCTATTCAATTTTAAGATCATCTAGAAAATCATCTATTATATCGATTTTTTCATCAATATCATTTAAAGAGATTTGTTCTATTACTGGTTCATTTTTTTCTTCTGGTTCTTTCTTTTCTTCATTATTACCACCATTATCATTAATATCTATTAATGATGTTACGACAAAAGCATCATTTATTGCTTTTTTTGAGATAACTGTTCCTGTTGAATAACGATCAGCAATTGGTAATTCAGTTGTTTTTATAATCTTAATATCATCTTTTGTTTTTATACCAATTAATTCTTTATGTGATAAAGTAAATACTTTGCATATATAATAAGGATTCGTTTTAACATCACGAATAATTTGAACACCACGACGAGCTCTTGATGTTATTTCGATATCTTCTATTTTAATTCTTTTTCCGGTACCTTTTTCCGTAATAACGGTAATATAATCGATTTCCTTAAAGATACAACCACTAATTACATAATCATTTTTTAAATTAATAGCTTTAACACCACTAGCTTTAATACCAGTTACTGATATTTCTTCTAGTAGATAATGTAAACCATATCCTTTATAAGTAGCTACTAATACATGATTACCATTACTTACTTCAACACTAACTAATCGGTCTTTATCTTTTAGTTTAATACAAGTCATTGGTTTAGAATATCTTTGAACTTTAAACTCACTTAATTTAGTTTGTTTTACCATTCCTTCTTTAGTAAATAATACAACATTAAGATTAACTTCAAAATTATTAACAGGAATGCAAGCAATAATATTTTCATCAGCTTTAATTTGAATAATATTACTAATATGTTTACCTAATTCTTTCCATTTTAAATCAGGAAGTTCATGAACAGGAACATATAAATAATTACCTAAATCAGTAAATAGTAGTAAAGTATCCATTGTATTCATTTGATATAAACCAATAACATAATCGCCTTCTTTTAATGAAGTATCTTCTCCTTCACTAGCGCCATAGCTACGTAAAGAAACACGTTTTACATATCCTTCTTTAGTAATAACAACAATACATTCTTCTTTTGGAATCATAGCTGTTGTATCTATCTTAATTTCCGTAACTTCTTCTTTAATTTCCGTTTTTCTTGGAACGGCATATTCTTTCTTTACTTTTCTTAATTCTTCCTTAATAACATCCTTTAATTTTTCAGGATCATTTAAAATAGCTTCTAATCCTTTAATAATTATTTGTAATTTCTTATTTTCTTCAATTAATTCCGTAACATCAGTATTAGTTAACTTATAAAGTTGTAACATAACAATTGCTTCAGCTTGTTCTTCGGTAAAATTAAATTTTTTAACTAAATTTTCTTTCGCATCAACTTTATTCTTACTAGCTCTAATCGTTGCGATAACATCATCAAGAATTGATAAAGCTTTAATTAAACCTTCAACAATATGCATCCTTACTTTCGCATGATCTAAATCAAATTTAGTTCTTCTTGTCACAACTTCTTTTTGATGTTCAATATAAGCATCTAAAATTTGAAGAATACCTAAAGTCATTGGTCTTCTATTAACAATGGCTACCATATTAAAAGTATAAGTTATTTGTAATTCGGTATTTTTTAAAAGATAATTTAATATTAATTCACGATCAGCTTCTTTTTTTATTTCAATAACAATTCTTAAACCATTACGATCAGATTCATCACGAACTTCTAAAATACCATCTATTTTTTTATCTAAACGAATTTCATCTATTTTTTTAACTAATTGGGCTTTATTAACATCAAAAGGAATTTCCGTAACAATTATTTGATTTTTTCCTTTTTCTTGTTTAAAATCAATTTTTGAACGAATAACAATTTTACCTTTACCAGTTTCATATGCTTCTTTGATACCCTCTATTCCTTCAACAATTCCACCAGTTGGGAAATCAGGACCCTTAACAATATCTAAAATAGTACTAAAATGACAATTTGGACTATCTATTCTTTTTATTGTTGCATCAATAATTTCACCTAAATTATGAGGTGGAATATTAGTTGCATAACCAGCACTTATTCCTGTTGAACCATTAACTAAAAGATTAGGAAATTTAGCTGGTAAAACTGTTGGTTCTAATAAAGTATCGTCATAATTAGGAGCCCAAGAAATAGTATCTTTATCAATATCTTTTAAAAGTTCATTACTAATTTTAGAAAGTCTAGCTTCGGTATAACGCATGGCCGCTGGCTCATCACCATCCATTGAACCATTATTACCATGCATATCAATATATATAGCATTTTGTTTCCACCATTGACTCATTCGAACCATAGCTTCATAAATACTTGAATCTCCATGAGGGTGAAATTGCCCCATCACATTTCCAACCGTTTTAGCTGACTTTTTATATGGTTTATCATAAGTATTTTTATCTTTATACATGGCATATAAAATACGTCTTTGAACAGGTTTTAACCCATCTCTAACATCTGGTAAAGCGCGATCTTGAATAACCGCTTTAGAATAACGAGCAAATCTTTCACTTAAGATTTCTTCTAATGAATAAACATATATTTTATTTAATATATTTTGCATAATATCACCTCATAAAAAAGCAAGAAATTATCTAATTATTTCAAATTTTTTAATATATTCTTGTTCTCTTTTAACAGCATTCCAAACTTTTTCTTTATCTTCTTTAGTAATTGTAATATTGATACTATGTTTGATAAAAATATTATCTTTAACCCAAAAATCTTTTTTTTCTTCGTTATTTAAAACTTGACAATAATAAGTTTTATTATTAGGTATTAATTTATATTTAGGAAAATATAAAGGTTGACTTTTTGCATAAATAACTATTTTAGGGTAATAAACTTTATCAACAATATTAACATCTGTTTTTTTAACAATTTCTTTACTATCTATATACGCAAGTAATTGTAAATATTTATTCATAATTTTTAACTTATTTTGTTGATTTTGAACATCTTTTTTTTGATTATTAATGTGTTTAATTAATTTACTAAAAAGAGTAATAGTAACATAAATCTTATGGATAACATCATAACTACTTATTAAATCAGCTTTTTTTTTGAATGCTTCTATTTTTTTATAACTATTATCACTATAAATAGATTTAGAATTAAATAATAATTCTTCTAATTGAGGGTATTTAAATGGTTTTTCCATATAATTATTAATTGATAATTCAATGTATTCAAAAATAGTTTCACTATTATTAAATACATAAATAAATTTTTCTAATAATAATTCTTTGATATCCATCAAACATACCCCCAATTAAAAAGTTTATTTAAGAATTTGATAATTATCTTCTAATGAAAATTCAACATTTTCTTCAATCCATTCTTTTCTTGGTTCAACTTTATCTCCCATCAAAACACTAACTCTTTTTTCTACTAAAGCCGCATCACTTATATTTACACGAATTAAACTACGGGTATCAGGATTCATTGTTGTTTCCCATAATTGTTCAGCATTCATTTCCCCTAAACCTTTATAACGTTGGGTTTCAATTTTCGCACCCTTATTTTTCTCAATTATTTCTTTGCGTTCTTCATCTGTCCAAGCATAATAAGTCTTTTTATTAATTTCCATTTTATATAATGGAGGCATTGCGATATAAAGTTTACCTGCTTCAATTAATGGTTTCATATAACGATAAAAGAACGTTAAAAGTAGTGTTTGAATGTGAGCACCATCATCATCGGCATCGGTCATAATAATTACTTTATCATAATTAACATCATTAATATCAAAATCACTACCAACACCAGCCCCAATAGTATGAATGATAGTATTAATTTCTTCATTTTTTAAAATTTCATCTAATCTTGTTTTTTCAGCATTAATAACTTTCCCACGGAGTGGTAAAATAGCTTGAAATTTACGATCACGTCCTTGCTTAGCTGACCCACCAGCTGAATCACCTTCAACTAAGAATAATTCATTTTTCTTAGGATTTTTTGTTTGAGCTGGTGTTAATTTACCACTGAGTGCTCGTTCTTTTTTATTGCGTTCCTTACCACTTCTAGCTTCATCACGAGCTTTACGTGCAGCTTCGCGAACATATTTACTTTTTAACATTTTTTCTAAAATAGTTGTCGCGATTTCATTATTTTCTTCTAAGAAAAATTGTAATTTCTCACTTACAATACTTTCTACTACCGTCCTTGCTTCTGGTGTTCCTAATTTAGATTTTGTTTGACCTTCAAATTGTAATAAATTTTCAGGTATTTGTAAACTCAAAATAGCGGTTAATCCTTCTCTTGTATCACTACCTTCTAAATTTTTAGCTTTAGCTTTTAAATAATTATGACTTCTAGCATAATCATTAAAAATTCTAGTTAAAGCTGATTTAAAACCAACTTCATGAGTTCCCCCATCATTAGTTTTAACATTATTAACAAACGATATAATATTTTCTGAATAAGTATCGGTATATTGAAAAGCTATTTTAACTTCAATATTATCTTTAACGGCACTAAAATCTATAACTTTATGAAGATGTGGTTTATCTTCATTTAAGTATTCAACAAAGGATTTTAAGCCATTTGTATAATAAAAAATTTCATGTTTATCATCTTCTTCATCAATAACTTCAATGGTTAAACCAGTAAGTAAAAATGCACATTCTTGCATTCTTTCACAAATAGTTGTAAATGAAAAATTAATATTTTCAAAAATGGTATCATCTGGTAAAAATCTAACCTTTGTTCCAGTTTTATTTGTATTACCAATTTTCTTTAATGGAACAACGGTTTTTCCACCATTTTCAAAACGAATATAATACTCACTACCATCTCTTTTAATAAATACTTCCATCCATTTACTTAAAGCATTAACCACACTAGCACCTACACCATGTAATCCACCGGATACTTTATATCCACTGCTTTCAAATTTACCACCGGCATGTAAAACAATAAATATTACTTCAGGTGTACTACGACCACTACTGTGAATACCAACCGGAATACCGCGTCCCTCATCTTCCACACTAATACTTTTATCTTTATGTATTGTAATCTTTATACGATTACCATAACCATTTATTGCTTCATCAATACTATTATCAACAATTTCCCAAACTAAATGATGAAGTCCTCTTTTATCTGTTGAACCAACATACATTCCTGGTCTTTTACGAACCGCTTCTAATCCTTCTAATATTTTTATCGAGCTTTCATCATATTTTGCCATCTTTACCACCATTATAATTATAACAAAAAGCATTTGATAATTCAAATAAAAAGATAATGTTTAATTAACATTATCAACTTTATAACCAATTATTTAAGATATACTTTATAAACTTTTAATGTTTTATTTTCAGGAGAAGAAGGTCCTACTTCAACAAAAACTGATTCTTCTAATTCTGTATCTATTCTTTCGGTACTTATAGATACTCCACCTATACCTAAAACTTGTTCTAAAACAGGATATTTTTGCCAAACATTAAAAAGTATTATATAATATTCATTATTTAGATGATTTATATTAAAAGTATCTAACCTTCTTTTACCATCATCTGTACAATTATCATTATCACAATATTCCCAATCAATTGATATTTTTCGATAATTAGTTAAATCAATTGGATTGTTATAAACAATGGTTGATAATTCTTTATATATTTCGTGAAAGTCTAAAAATGTTGATAAAGATAAATAGTTGCTTTCTTTTTTAAAATCACTATTAGCCATTATTGATTCATATCCTAATTGCCAATATTCGTAGTATTTACCTTCTTTATATAAATAAAAAGGAATTTTACAATCTTCTTTATCTGTTTCTGATATATTTACTTCACTTTCATCAAAAAATTTTTCAGCACAATACTTGCCATCATAAATAGCAAGCGCAATTTCTCCTTTACTATTTATTCTTATTTCACCATCTTTGGGTTTTTGCCCTTTATATTGTAATTTCTTACCAGTTGGATTATGTTCAGTATAATTATCATAAGTAATAGTTATTTCTTCTAAATCACCATTTAATGTATCCATCGCATAACTTAATTCCGCTGCTTTAATTATTCCATAAGCACTATTTTTAAATGCCCCTTTTCTTGAGTCTTCTATTGTATTTAATATAAGTGGGGTTGCGATTAAAGCGATGATGGCTAAAATAACGATAACAGCAAGCAATTCAATTAAAGTAAATCCCTTTTTCATATTATTACCTCGCCTAAAATCATATTACATTTAAATATTATCATAACTTTTGGTTTATCGCAACCATAAAGTTATGAATGACAAAATCTAAATAAAAAAGGATAGTTTTTATTCACTATCCTTATCATCTTTTCCTTCTAATTTTACTAAAACCTCTCTTGGTTTAGAACCATTGGCTGGTCCAATTATACCTCTTTCTTCTAATAGGTCGATTGCTCTAGCAGCACGATTATAACCTATCCTAAATTTTCTTTGCAGTAATGAAGCACTAGCTTTTCCTTGAGTTACAACAAACTCAACAATTTCATTATAAAGTGGTTCATCAATATTTTCCAAATCTTCATTCATCGTTGTTGCATGTATTTCTTCATCATCCATAAGCATTGTTTCATCATATTGAGCTTTTTGTTGTTCAATGATATGATTAACAGCTGCTTTAATTTCTTCTTCAGAAATAAATGTTCCTTGAATTCTAATAGGCATATTTTCACCCATTGGTAAAAATAACATATCACCTTTACCTAATAATTTTTCAGCCCCTGACATATCAAGAATAGTTCTTGAATCAATACTACTACTTACGGCAAAAGAAATTCTAGATGGAATATTAGATTTAATTAATCCCGTAATAACATCGGTTGAAGGTCTTTGAGTTGCCACAATTAAATGGATACCTGCTGCTCTAGCCATTTGGGTAATACGCATAATTGAATCCTCAACTTCTTTAGCAGCAATTAGCATAAGATCAGCTAATTCATCAATAATAACAACAATATATGGTAATGGTTTTAATTTTGCACCTTCATCAAGATATTTATTTTTTCTTTCAATATATAAGTTATAACCAGCAATATTTTTAGTTCCTGTTTCACTAAATAACTCATAACGACGTTCCATTTCAGCTACTATTTTTTTAAGAGCTACATTAGCTTTTTTAGGATCAGTTACAACTGGTGTAAGTAAATGTGGTATTCCATTATAAACCGAAAGTTCTACCTTTTTAGGATCAACTAAAAGGAACTTTACTTCATCTGGTTTAGTACGCATTAAAATGGAAATAATCATACTATTAATACATACTGATTTACCAGATCCGGTTGCCCCAGCCACTAAAAGATGCGGGGTTTTATTAATTTCGCAATAAATAGGACGTCCCATAATATCTTTACCTAATACAACTAATAATTTACTGTCTTTATAACTTTTAGGAACATTTTCTAATATTTCACGAACGGTAACAGTCGAAATAATACGATTAGGAATTTCTACACCAACTGTTTTTTTACCAGGAATAGGTGCTTGAATACGTACATCTTTAGCCGCTAAAGCTAAAGCAATTTCTCTGTGAATACTTAATACTTTACTTATTTTCGTACCTGCTTTTATTTCCATTTCATATTGCGTAACACTTGGTCCAATATTAACAGCTACGACTTTTCCTTCAATTCCAAAATCAGCAAAAACTTGTTCCAAAATCGCTATATTATCTTTAACTGCTTCTTCATTTTCATTATTTTTTAAATGATATGGTCTATTTAATAAAGTAATTGGTGGATATATATAATCTTTACTATCATATATTGGATTATTTTCTTCTATCTTTACTTCTTTAGAATCTTCTTCAAGTTTATTATCATTAACGTGAATTAATTCATCAACACTAGAAACAACAATTTTATTATCTTTTTCATATTCTTTTTCAGCTTTCGCAATTTCTTCTTTACTAATTGCATTCTTTCTTAATTTAATAATATTTTTTAGAGCTTTTTTAATAATTTTAAACATATCGATTAAAGATATACCCGTAAAGATAATAGCACCACATATTAATAAAGCCCAAACAACAATTTTAGAACCATTAACATCAAATAATTTGATAAACAAAACAGAAAATAAGGCTCCTAAAATTCCTCCGCCTTGCACATTAGAAATAACTTGGGTAGATGATAAAAAATTATGAACCGTTTCTTTAATAATTTCAAATCCTTTTAAATTATTTAATTCAACATATTTAGTATGTGAAAAAATTAAAATACCGATGGCAATAATATATATGCCAAATAATTTAGAGGTAAAAAAATCAGGTTTTTCACGTTTTATCATCATATAAGTGCCAACAAGAAAAAGAGCAATCAATAATAAGTTATACCATGTACCTACTAAAAAAGTAGCGAAAGCGGTAATAAGTTCTCCAACTATTCCAAATTGGCCAAAACCGATAATGGCAATTAAAACAAATAAAAGCCCGGTTAATTCTATATTATATCCATTGCTTTTTTTATTTTCTTCGTTTCGCTTTTTCTTTTTAGCCATCTTTATACCTCCTGGACTTTACAACATAATTATAACATAAACGCCAAATATCTTCAATAAAAAATAGGTAATTACTTACCTATTTCCTCTTCTATTCTAAGCAATTGATTATATTTACAAACACGATCAGTTCTTGATAAAGAACCGGTTTTAATTTGCCCTAAATCAAGACCAACTGCTAGATCGGCGATGGTTGTATCTTCGGTTTCTCCACTACGATGTGAAATAATTGTTTTATATCCATGTTTTTTAGCAAGTTCAATTGTTTCTAAAGTTTCCGTAATAGTTCCAATTTGATTAACTTTTAAAAGAATCGCATTACCTGCACCCATATCAATTCCTTTTTGTAAACATTTAATATTTGTAACAAATAAATCATCACCAACTAATTGAATTCTATCTCCTAATCTTTCAGTTAATAATTTAAATCCTTCCCAATCATTTTCCTCAACCCCATCTTCAATTGAAATAATTGGGTATTCATCAACTAATTCTTCATAAAAAGCAATTAATTCTTCGGTTGTAAGTATTTTATTTTCACTACTTAAAACATATTTACCATCTTGATAAAATTCACTAGCCGCCACATCTAAACCGATTGCAACATCTTTTTTAGGCATATAACCAGCTTCTTTTATAGCCACACAAATTAAATCTAAAGCTTCTTTATTACTTTTTAAATTAGGGGCGAATCCTCCTTCATCACCAACATTAGTATTGTATCCTGCTTTCTTTAAAACTTTTTTTAATGTATGGAATACTTCAGCTCCAATTCTAAGGCGTTCTTTAAAAGTATCAGCTTGCGGAATAATCATAAATTCTTGAAAATCGAGATTATTATCAGCATGAGCTCCCCCATTAATAATATTCATCATTGGTACTGGTAAAGTAGTACCATTTCCTACATAACGATATAAAGGTTGTCCTACTGATAAAGCTGCTGCTTTCATAACAGCCATTGATACACCTAAAATCGCATTAGCACCTAAATTATTTTTATTTTCTGTTCCATCTAATTCAATCATTTTTCGATCTATTTCGGTTTGTTTAAAGACATCATAACCAATTAAATTATCTTTTAAAATGGTATTAACATTATTAACAGTTTTTAAAACTCCTTTACCCATATATCTTGAATCGCCATCACGAAGTTCTAAGGCTTCTCTTTCTCCCGTTGAAGCCCCACTTGGAACCGCAGCTCTTCCTACAATTCCATTTTCTAATATAACATCTACTTCAACGGTGGGATTACCTCTTGAATCTAATATTTCGCGTCCAATAATATCTTTTATTTTCATATAATCTTCCTTTCTATTATCCTTTATTATATCATTTATTATATCTTTTTTAAATATTACTTAATTCATTAACACAATTTTTAAAATCCATTCCTCTTTCTTCAAAATTCTTATATTGATCCCATGAAGCGCAAGCAGGACTAAGTAAAATGACATCTCCTTCATCAGATAAATTATAAGCCACTTTAACAGCTTCAGTTAATTTATCAACAACTACACAATCAATATTGATAGAGTCTGCAAAAGCTTTAATGCGATTTTTAGTTTCACCAAATGCTACAATTCCTTTAACATGAGTCATATAATCTTTTAATTCATCAAAAGAATGTCCTCTATCTAATCCACCTAATAAAAGGATAATTGGTTGCTTAAAGGAACTTAAGGCTATTTGCGTTGCTTTAACATTCGTCGATTTAGAATCATTATAAAATTCTCGACCATTAAGTTTACAAACATATTCTATACGATGTTCTACTCCCCCAAATTTACCTAAAACTTCTTTTATTTCACTATTACTAATTCCAAATTCTTTAGCAGCAATAATCGCACACATAATATTTTCATAATTATGATTACCTTTTACTCTAATATCACTAAGTTCAATTATTTTTTCATCTTTATAATATATTGCTTCATCTTTAATATAAGTATCTGCTTTTAAGACACTAGAAAAATAAATTTTACGTGATTTAATTTTTTTCGTAATTTCTAATACATCAGCATTCCCTAAATTAAGGATTGCTAGTTCATTAGCAGTATGATATTTAAAAATATGTGCTTTAACTTTTTTATAATTATCATAAGTTTTAAAACTATCTAAATGAACTTCTGATAAATTAGTTAATACACCAATATTAGTTTTAAAATCAACACAATCATATAATTGTTGAGCTGATATTTCTAAAACTAAAATATCACCACTTTTTATTTTATTAACTAAAGAGCTTAATGGGTAACCAATATTACCACCTAAATAAACGCTTTTACCCATAGCGTGTAAAAATTCATATATTAAAGTAGTGGTTGTAGTTTTACCATTAGACCCTGTAATACCAATAATGGTTACATCTTTAGGTAAAAAATGATAAGCAACTTCAATTTCATTAGTAACAGGAATACCTAATTTTTGAGCTTTTAAAACACATGGATGTTCAAAAGATATACCAGGATTTCTAATAACATAATCAAAGGTTTCATCTAACAATTCTTCTTGACTAGTAAGAACAGCATATTCAACTCCTAAACTTTTTAATTCATTAACTTTATCTTCATCTTGTTCTTGTGTATCAGTAATAAGCACTTTATTTTTTCTTTGACTTAAAAGCTTAGCAACCTCATAGCCACTACGTGCCATTCCTAATATATATATCTTTTTGTTCTCAAACATTATTTTCACCTTCCAATAATAATTATATCATTTTTAGATAAAAAAAATCATTAATTATTTTTTTAATATAATAAAAGTACAATTACTTGTACTTTTACTTTACTTCTTTTCTTCTAAATTTAGTTATTACTAAATTCATAAAATAAATGATAAAAATAAATATTATTTGCATAACTATACATTTAGTAATAATGGAAAATTGGGTATCACCTAATTTAGAAGTAGATACAATTACATCATTAGCCCGAATAAACCAATAAGAAGGTAAAAAACGAGCTAATAAAAGAACTTTTTTGTCTAAAAACATTTGCGGAACAAAAGCACCACAAATAAATGATGAGCCAATTGAAACAATATTGGCGATTGCTGATTGTGCTTCACTATTTTTTGCAAGATTGCCAATTAAGAAAGCAATATTAGCGGCTACTATTACAAAAATTAAAGAATTAAAAATTAAAAGTAAACCATTAAAAGTAAACATTACATTTTTCATTAAAATAAGACTACCAATGACAAAAATTAACCAAACAATAATAGTAACACTAATATGACCAAGCATTAATTGAAAATTAATCTTTTTTAATTTAACTGGGGAAGATAAATTTCTTTTTTTTAATTCCGTTTGATTAAATACTTGAGTAATAAGTGAAATAATTAAAATTAATAAACATAAATAAACATAATTACTAAAGTTATAATAATAACCAGCATTTATTGTATTATTAGTTATTTTATCTTTTATTTCAACTTTAACTTCTTTACTTAAATCTTTAATAATTGATTCGCTTAAAGTTGCTTCATCGATTCCACTTACTAAATATAATCTGGCTGTATTAAAAAATTTATTAATTAAAGATTCAACATATATAGCGACCGCTGAAGCTGGTATTTTAGAAATTTTTAATTGTTTAGTTTGTTTATTTATAAAACTTTTACCAAAATCATCAGGAATTTCAATTACATAATAAATTTGCCGATGAAATAAAGCATCACTAATTTTTTCTTCAACAAAAGCAATATCCACTATTTTTGTCTTTTCTTTTAAATAATCAATAAAAGTATTAGTTAAAAGTGAATCATCATGATTGATAACCGGTATCGAAGGTTTAACAATTTGAAAATCAAGATTATTAGTGGTTGGTTCATTCATACTTTGTAATAAAAAAATACCATAGAAAATAACAACATACATAAGAATAAACGGATACAATCTTTTTAATATTTTTAAATATACTTTATATACTTGCATACTTTCTTCTCCTTATTAAAAAATAAGTAATCACTGTACAAACAATTGCGAAAATAGTTAAATATCCTAAATTAATAAAAAATCGCGTATAAGTATTATAATAATATAATGAATATAAAGCATCCGTTATTAAATTAACAGGATTAATATTGGCAAGAAAAGGAACTTTATTAGTAATAAAATATTTGACATTTATATTCATCATTCCTGATAAGAATGATAAAAACATAGAGATTGCTATCATTAAACCTGTTTTAAAATTTTCACTCTTAGTTGTTATCGCACTAATCATGGCACCAAAAATAATACCGGTAAAACTACCAATAAAACATAATAATATAATATAATTTATTTGATTACCAAAAGCAATTTTTAAACCATATACTAAATATCCTAAAACAATTAATATTTCAATAAAATTAATGAGAAAAGCCGCTAAAAGCGAATAAAGAAAAGCCTTTAATTTATGAACTGGTGATAAACATAAACGAATTCCTTGTCCTGATAAATTAGCTTCTAATTCATTAACTGTTTTAATTCCCCAAAATCCTGCATACATACAAACCATACCAATTAATGTATAAAAATAAACAACGGTGTCATCTATATTTTCTTTAGATATATCTTGAATATAATTTTGATGATTATTAATTTCTTCTAATAACCCCTTCTTAATAGCGCTAGAATCTATTTTAATAATTGATGATATGGTAGAACTTATTTGTAAATATTGATCTAAAAAAGATTTTATAATAGTTTGACTAAAACCATTTTTATTTATAACCAAATTTATTTCTTCATCTTTATAAATATAACCAACTATTTTCGAATCAGTTAATAATTCTTCAGCTTCTTTTTCATCAGTATAAGTTATATCAAAAATTTTATCATCATCTTTTGATAAATCACTTAAAACCTTTTTAAAATTTTCATCTTCTCTAAATTCTTTATTATCAATAACAGCTATCTTAATTGGTTCAAACTTTTCAGCACTTGCTAAATTAGAAAAAGCTAAATTAAAAAAAGTTCCTAATACTAAAGGGAAAATAAGGGTCCAAAATACCAAACTCTTTTCACGTAATAAACACTTTAATCGTGTTGCAAAAATATGCTTAAACATTATCTCACCTAATCTCTTAATTCTTTACCAGTTATTTCTAAGAAAACATCATTAAGAGTTGGTAATTCAGAATATACTCTTATACAATTTAAATTATTATCTTTAACATAATCTAAAACATTAAGTAAATTATGATCATTATTAGTAAAATGGATACTTAAAGTATCTTCATCAATCACTCTAATATTTTTTATATTAGGTAATTGACTTAAATTTTCAATATGTTTTTTCGTTAAATTAGTAATTTCAATTGTTATTTTTTCTCCTAATTCCATCATTTTTTTCAATTGTTCTTTAGTTCCTACCGCAATAATATGTCCTTTATCAATAATAACAATACGATTACATAATTGTTCCACTTCTTCCATATAATGGGTTGTATAAATAATGGTTGCTCCTTGTTTATTTAAAGTTTTTATTCCTTCCAAAATATTATTACGACTTTGCGGATCAACCG
Source organism: Mollicutes bacterium (assembly GCA_012520435.1). Taxonomy (GTDB): domain Bacteria; phylum Bacillota_I; class Bacilli_A; order RF39; family UBA660; genus JAAYOI01. The sequence continues at coordinate 2,038 of JAAYOI010000075.1, read as the reverse complement.
CTACCGTTGGTTCATCTAAAAAAATTAATTTAGGTTTATGGGCAATACCACAAGCAATATTTAATCTTCGAAGTAAACCACCACTTAATTTTTTAGGAAAGAAATTTTTAAATTCTTGTAATCCTACTAATTGAATAGCTTCATCAACTAATTTTTTTCTTTTTTCTTTATTCATAACATAAAGTCCACAAAAATAATCAATATTTTCATAGACTGTTAATTCATTAAAAACCGCTATATTTTGAGGAACAATTCCAATATCTTTTTTTATTTCATAGGCATCAGGAGACATTTTCTTACCAAAAATAGTAATTTCACCATTATTAAATTCTAATAATGACAACATACAATTGATAGCTGTTGTCTTACCACTACCATTAGGTCCTAAAAGCCCTAAAATTTCTCCTTCTTTTACTTCTAAATTAAAATTATCTAAAGCTACAAGATTCCCATACTTCTTCGTTAAATTTTTAACTTCTATTACATTCATAAACTTCACCTTGATTAATTATACCACAAAATTACAATAAATATTAAAAAAATAAAGGTAATTTAAATTACCTTTATTCTTCATCAACATCATCGGTATCTATTTCTATTTCATATTCATTATCATTATCCTCATCATCTTCATTATCATATTCATCTTCTTCTAATTCTTCTTGCTCTAATTCTTCTGTTTTTTCGGTTCTAAGTGGTTGTTCATCAACAGCGAATTCGGCTCTAGCTAGATTATCAGCTGTTTTCTCGTGAATATTATTAGCCGCAAACATACTTTCATTATCACCTTCTTCTTTAACATCTACACGAGCTGTATTAACATTAGAATTAAAAAAAGCACGACGTCTTTTTTTACTCATATTTTTCCTCCTTCTTTTCTATTATTAACCAATTATTTATTAATATTCATTTAAAAAAGAGGGATAAAAAAATAAATGTTTTTAACATTTATTTTTTAACAACACAATCAGTAATATGTTGATAAACCTTATGTACTTCATCTAATGGTATTGGTTTAGAAAAATTCATCTTTAAACGATGGGAACTATCAGTAATAATTTCAATGATTGAATCTATATTACGAATATTTAATGTATATGATGATATTGAATCATATTCAATCGCATAAATTGATTTTCTAAATCCTCGAATGCCCTTCTTATCAATCAAAATAATTCTTTTATCAGTAAAAATAGCTAAATCTCTTGTTGATTTAAATGCTAAAACAATACGTTCATTATCATCAATAAATTGAAGTGTTGTATTATCAAGTTGATTACTACTAATTGATGTATAAAATCTAAAATGTGATGCGATTGGTTTAAATTTTATAAAAGACATAATCCCACTCCTACTTTATACTACTTATGTAACTTAATTATAACACATTATTTACTATTTAACAAGAATATTGATTAATAAAAAAGAGCTTACGCTCTTTTTAGTTTAGAAAAATCTAATCCAAATTTTATATATTTTTCCTTCTGAATCGCTTATAAACACAGTATGATAAGAAGCATAATTTCTATATAATTCTTTTTCTATCTTAATAGTAGATGTAATACTATTAATATTTAATGAGCTCAAATATGATCTTCCTGAACTATGTGCATATCCATTAATAGTAACACCACTACCTGATTTTACCTTTGTTGTTAAATCACGATAATGACCAGGAAGCCAATTAATGATTGACCAATATGTGTTAGAAACACTAATTTCTAAATTATCAATTTTAGCAGTTTGACCATCATCAAAAATATTACTATGGATAGAAATGATTTCTTCATTTCCAGCACTGTCTTTAACATAAACTGTATATTCTTCATTAACTTTTACGTTTGAAATAATTCCATTATTACTAATTGATTTACCATTTGATGCAAAATAAGTCTTATCTTTAATACCTCTTGCATACTTAGCAACCACTATTCCTGATAGATTATCACTATAATTTACTTTTATAGATGATACATAACTACTATCAAATATAATGGTATCACCATGTCCACGAATAACACTCAAACTTGGCATTTCT
>JAAYOI010000074.1 GCA_012520435.1 Mollicutes bacterium | reverse complement strand
ATTGTTTCTATTTCTTTTAACTTATTTATTTTACCTAATAAAATTGTTCATGGTGGGGTAAGTGGTATTGGTGTTATATTAAATTGGTTATTTGATTATGATCCCGCAATGGTTATTTTAATTGGTTCAATTTTTTTATTGATTATGAGTTTTATCTTTTTAGGTTATGAAAAAACAACTGGTTCTATATTGGGATCTTTATTATATCCATTGTTTGTTAAATTAACAGCTAATATAGGAACAGTTATTGATTTAGGTAATACTGAACCTCTATTATTGGCACTTTTTGGTGCCGTTACTAGTGGTTTGGGGTTTGGACTTGTATTTAAATCAGGATTTACTACTGGTGGGGTTGATATTTTAGTTCAAATTATTTCCCAATATGGTAAAATTTCAATGGGAAATGGTATGCTTTTTATTGATGGTGCCATTATCATGAGTAGTGTTTTTATATTTGGTTGGACAAATTTAATGTATTCATTATTAACTCTTTATATTATTAGTATTATGGTTGATAAAGTTATTTTAGGTATTTCACAATCAAAAGCTTTTTATATCATAACTGATCATGAAACAGATGTTAAACGTTTTATAACGACTGAATTAGGTTATGGTGTCACTGTTTTAGAAGCACGTGGTGGTTACACAGGTAATCGTGAAAAACTACTTATGTGCGTAATTCCAACTAAACAATATTTTAATCTTAAAGAAGGAATTGCCAAAATAGATAAAAATGCTTTTTTTATAATTGTTGATGCATATGAAGTAAGTGGTGCTTATAGTAAAAATTACTAATTCTAAAATGTTAAAAATGTAGTATAATTAGTAGAGGTGGTTGGGAATGAGTTTAATTAAATTTTGTAATGTTAAAAAAGTATATAAAAGTGGTGTGACAGCAATTTATGATTTAAATTTAACTATTGATAAAGGTGAATTTGTTTTTGTTATAGGAGCAACTGGTTGTGGAAAATCGACTTTGATTAAAATGTTATACCGAGAAGAAAAACCAACCAGTGGTCAAATTTATGTTGGAGGTTTAGATGTTGCGCGATTAAGAAATAGTAAAGTATATAAATTACGCCGTAAAATAGGAGTTGTCTTTCAAGATTTTAGATTGCTACCTAAATTAACAGTTTATGAAAATGTTGCTTTTGCATTAGAAATTTTTGGTTTACCAAAATCAGAAATCCATGGTAAAGTAATTAAAGTTTTAGAATTAGTAGGGCTTAAAAATAAAGCCAAACATTATTCCCATGAATTGTCTGGCGGGGAACAGCAAAGAGTAGCAATTGCGCGAGCCATTGTCAATGGGCCAAAAATTTTGATTTGTGATGAACCAACAGGAAACTTAGATGAGGGAACGAGTATGGAAATAATGGATGTTTTGGAAGAAATCAATAAAATAGGAACAACGGTTATTATGGTAACACATGATACAGAGATTGTTAATAAATATAAGAAAAGAGTAATTTTATTGGATGCAGGACGTTTATTAAAAGATTATAAGGAAGGAACATATAACCATGAAAGCGCTTAGGATTTTAGGAAGAAATATTAGAGATGCTTTTAAAAGTGTTTTCCGAAATTTCTCACTTTCGCTTGCATCCATATCATGTATTACGATTACTCTTTTAGTTGTATCAATCTCAATTATTCTTACTTATAATGTCAATAATTTTGCCTTTTTAATGGAAAAAGATGTTACCACTGTTGCCTTTTTAAAAAGAGGTGTTACTAGCGAAGAGATATTAGCTGTTGAGGAAGCAATTAATCGTTTAGATCATGTTGAAAATTATGAATTTAAATCTAAAAAAGAAATTGCCGAAGAAATGATGAGGTCTTCAGATATTTTTAAAACAATTATGAGTCAATATACTGATGAAGATAATCCATTACAAGATACATTTTTAATAAAAGTAACAGATATTGAAAAAATTGCCGAAGTAGCAGATGCTATTAAGGAATTTGAAAATGTTGATGTTGTTAAATATGGAGAAGGAATGGTTGAACAATTAGTTGCTGTTTTTGATATTGTTCGTAAAATAAGTATTGGTATTGTTGCAGCTTTAATTTTAGTTACTTCATTCTTAATTTCCAATACTATAAAAATTACTATTTTCTCAAGAAGAAGAGAAATTCAAATTATGCGTTTAGTTGGAGCTTCTAACATTAATATTAAAATCCCATTTATTTTTGAAGGATTATTCCTAGGTATTATGGGTTCTATTCTTCCTATCATTATAACTACTTATGGTTATTTTGCCTTTTACAAAAATTTTGATGGTCGATTATTTTCGCCATTTATTAGACTAATAGAACCAGAACCATTTGTTTATGGGGCTTCAGCTGTATTAATTATAATTGGTATGTCAGTTGGGGTATTAGGTAGTTGGCGTGCCGTTAAAAAACATTTAAAAATATAAGACCAAAATAAGAATATGCACCCCTAATAGTAGACACAAATAAAAAAGAAGTTATTTGTGATAAAATTACTATTAGGAGGTGCTTTTATTATTTTGGTATTTTTTAATATTAATTCTATTATTTTACTAAATCGCATATAATTATGTGGGTGATTATATGGAATTTAAGATTGGCGATTTAGTAACTAGAAATTCATATAATAACGATATGGTTTTTGTCATTATTGGCATAGAAGATGATAATTATATTTTAAAAGGAGTAAATATAAGGTTATATGCTGATAGTCCTAAAGAAGATTTAAAAAAATGCGAAAATGAAGAAACGGTTGAAAAGGAAGATGAGTTTTTAGAAAGAGTTAAGTTAGATATTAATTTAAATCGTGATGATTATTTTTATTTACCTGGTAAAATATTACATATTGATGGTGATCATGATTATTTAAGTAGATGCTTAAAGTATTATGAAAAAGCTAATATATGGGCTAAAGGAATATTAGAAAGTGAAGAAAACATTAGTTATCGTATTCGTGAATTATTAGAGGAATATAATCCTAATATCATAGTTATTACTGGTCATGATGCTTATTATCGCAAAAAAGGTGATATTAAAAATTTAGATTCATATAAAAATAGTGCGAATTTTGTAAAGGCTATAAAAGAAGCTAGAAAGTATGAAAAAAGTCACGAGAAATTAATTGTTATTGCTGGTGCTTGTCAATCTAATTATGAAGAATTAATTAAAGCAGGGGCGAATTTCGCATCAAGTCCTAAAAGAGTTAATATTCATGCTTTAGATCCAGCTATAATTGCTACCAAAATGAGTTTATCAGATGTTACAAAAAATATAGATTTAAAAGGTATTTTGGAAAATACTAAATATGGTGCAAATGGAATGGGAGGGGTTATAACAAAAGGAACAATGCATGTAGGATATCCTAGGTAGGAGGGATAATATGACCATTGAAGATATCAAACAGGAATTAAATAATCATATTGGTGATAAAGTTATAATTAAGCATAACTTAGGACGTAATAAAGTAGAAAAATATGAAGTTATTATCAAAGAATTGTATAATTATGTCTTTACAGTTGAAACAAATGGTGAAGAAAAAGAAGTAAAATCATTTTCATATACAGATATTATTACAAAAACAATTAAAATAGACTATTAATTTACAAAAATTGACAATAAAGTATTGCTTTTTTGGTTACAATACTATATAATTTAATGTAATGAGTATTACTGAAGGGAGAGATAGGCTTGGAAATTACATCAGTAAATGTTCGTAAGGTTGAAAAAGAAGGGTCACGTATGAAAGGTATCGCATCTGTTTTATTGGATGACTGTTTTGCTGTACATGATATCAGAATCATTCAAGGTGATAATGGTCTCTTTATAGCAATGCCAAGTCGTAAAACAGCTACCGGTGGATATCGCGATATTGCTCATCCAACTAACCAAGAAACAAGAAAAAAGTTTGAAGACGCAATCCTTGAAGCTTACAATAAACAATAAAGTAGTAGTAAAGACTCTATGATTAGAGTTTTTTTATGATTAAATTCATATTTTTAAAGCTTGTTCATATTATGTACTAATAGGAGGAAAAGATATGGACAAGGATAATACAATGACAACAACTTTTAATCATACAATTAATATTAGTGAAAGAAAAAATATTGTTATTTCGGGAGTTAAAAAAATTGATAGTTTTGATAATGAAGAATTTTTGATGGAAACAAGTATGGGATATATTATTATTAAAGGTAATGATTTAGAAATAATTAAGTTAGATACTTATCAAGGAACAGTTTCGATAAAAGGAAAATTAAATAGTTTAAATTATATGGAGAATGTTTCTAAAAAAGAAAAAGAAGATGGTATGTTTAGTAAATTATTTAAATGATGCCATTGAAAATCCAAATATTAATGTTAGGATATTCTTTTTTATATGGAATCTTTTTTTCGTTTAGTGGGCGACTAAATCATAAATTAATCTATAACGAAAAAAAGATTATAAAAGTTATTTTTACTTTCCTTTTTCTTTTAGTAAATATTCTCCTATATTTTTATTTTTTAATAAAAATAAATTATGGAATTATTCATTTTTATTCCTTTCTAGCAATCATCCTTGGATTTATTTTAGAAAATCACCTCGTTAGATTGGTTGCGAATAAACGAAAAAAATGATATAATTTGGTTTACGAGGTGATTATTTAATGCCCAAGAGAAGAATTAGTAAAAAAACAAAAATACGTTTAAGTATTTTGGGAACATTGTCACTTGTAATTATTATTACTTTTTTTGTTAATTTAATCACCTATACATTTAATATTAGTAAATTAAGTCAAGAAGAACAAAGATTACAAAATGAATTTAAAGAATTACAAGCTAAAGAACAAAATTTAAAAATAGAAATTCAAAAATTAAAAGATCCCGAGTATGTTGCAAGGTATGCTAGAGAAAATTATTTATATTCTAAAGATGGAGAATATATTATTAAATTAGATCCACCTAAAAATGAAAATAAAGAAAATAATACTAACAAAGGAAAAAATAAAGATATTATTTATATTATTAGTGGTTTAGTAATTATATTAGTTATCCCTTTTCTTAAGAATAAAAGAAAAACTAAAAAAACGACTTAAGAAATGAACTTGTCAAGAAAAAGTAGACAGATAAAAAACATTATGGAAACCCTAATTGAGATCTATATTCAATTGGGGTTTTATAGTTTAAAGCATAACTTGGTCGATAATAATTATTATCTTTTACAACATCTT
>JAAYOI010000073.1 GCA_012520435.1 Mollicutes bacterium | reverse complement strand
GAATAACACAATTATCGATATTCAATTCCATTAAAGCGTCAATAAGTGGTTCTTTCTTTTTAGCTAATTTTTTATTATATAATTTATATAAATAACTACCTTGTTTTAATAATAAGGTGCCTTCTAAATCTTTAGATAATATTGTAAATTTAAGATTAGAAAAATCATTATCATTCAAATATATTTCTTTCATAATCACCACCGTGCCTTTATAGCATAACATAATTTATTATTTTGTCAAATTAAAAAAAGGATTTTAAAATCCTTTAATTCAAGTTTCTTTTATTTTAAAACTTATATGATCTTAAAAATTCTAAGTTTTTGAGAACTGGCTCAAAATCTACATTATTAAATATTTATAATTTTCCTGGTTGCAAATGAGAAGATTTGATATTTAAAATTCTTTTTATGTATGATGAAATACTTCCATGAGTTATTATTAATATTGTTTCAAAAATGTGGCAACTGGAGAAACAGCCCCTTCAAATGATAAAATTCCTCTTTCTTTTCCTTTGTTTGATGAAGTTCTATAACTTATTATATTATGTTTTTTTAAACACAATTTCTTGTAATTTAACTTTAGTAATAATATAGATATTTTACTATCAAAATTCTTAATACTACTAATAATATCACTTGTAGTTCCAGAATAAGAAAACAATATAATTTTATTGAACTTGTTAAGAAAATGTAGACACAAAAAAACGTAGACTGTTTTTTATGTCTACGTTTATATTACCACTTCACAAAATTGACATCTTGCCCTGTTTAATGTTTTATTTTTTATCATTTGTTTTTGGTTCCACTAACACTATTTGACAAAGAACCGTAATGGTCTATTGGTAATCATCTATAAATGGGAAATCTGAATGCCCCATTATATAATCATTAATTTGGTATATCATAGAATAATAACTTGATATTTCATCAATATTATCTTTGTTATCTTTAATAACTTTAATAAAATCTCTGTATACTAAAGATACAATATCTTTGGAATCCGAATTGACAAGCATAATATTATACAATCTATTTAATTCATTTATTATATTTTTGGATGTTGAAATTCTTCCTTCTAACATTGCAGCTTCCCTAGCTTTTTCAATGCTTATCATCGGATATTTACTAACAATTTCTTTTGCAACCAAATTAATTCTATCTTCTTCTAATAAATGACCATTATATTTAAATTCTATAATTAATTTCTCCCTTTTCTAATTGTACTTTTGTCTATCACATCTTCACAATTTAAATATATAATACTATCTGTGCCTCTTAATACTTTTTTAATAAACCGTGTTCTAATGTTATTCATAATTGTTTGTAAACTTCTAGCTCCTGTATTTAATTCATAAACTTGATCTACAATTATGTTATAAACATCATCTTCTATTTCAAGTTTTTTCCTATTGATTCTACCCACTTTTTAAATCCTAGTAATGGACTTATAGTTGATTCTTGCAATATTTTTTTAACGCCTCTTTATTATAGTTATTAGTATGAATATATGTATTAAATCTACCTACAAGTTCTCTTTCTAATCCAATTTTCATAAGATCTTGTGGTGTTATACTATATTCTTTTAAATCGACAACATTTTCTTGTCCAAAACCAATTGGTCGTTTTTTTTGGTTTTTAATGTCCTTAGATCCGTTAAAGCAGCTAGACAAACAAACGTTAATTTTGAAGTATCGAATTCTATTTCTTTCATATCAAATATACTATTTCCAACACGTATGTTATATTTTCCACCACCTAAAAAATCAAAAAGTTGTTGTTGTACGGCGCGTTTCATTTCTAATCCACTGTTTCTAGAATAAGCTATTTTGTCAAACTCGTCAAAAACAACTATACCTCTTTGAGCTTTTTCAATATCTCCATCAGCTGTATTATATAATTCCTTTAAAATATCTGTGATATCCCCACCGACATATCCTGTTGCTGAATAATTAGTAACTGAAGTTGATACAAAAGGAAGACTTAACTTTTCAGTAATTTCCCTTGTTATAGCAACTTTTCCCGTTCCAGTAGGACCATCTAGATCTTTGTCCATCTAGTATATCAGG
>JAAYOI010000072.1 GCA_012520435.1 Mollicutes bacterium | reverse complement strand
TTAGTATGAGTTGGAATTTAGCTAACACCACCACTTGGGCTATTGATAAAGAATCCATTAATGAAATTGGATGTATACATACTTGTCAAGGATTGGAATTTGATTATGTTGGTGTTATTATTGGTGAAGATATGAGATGTGTAGATGGTCAAATAATAACAGATTTCAATAAACGTGCTAAAACAGATAAATCTTTATTCGGTATAAAAGCATTACATAGAAAAGACCCTAATGAGGCAAATAAAATAGCTGATCAAATAATAAAAAACACATATAGAACTTTAATGACTCGTGGTATGAAAGGCTGCTATGTATACTGTGTTGATGAAGAACTAAAGAAATATTTAATAAATAAACTAAATCAAATATAATAAAATTTGTGATTTTTCACAAATTTTATTTTTATTTACAAATATTACACATCAACTTTACTTTTTTTAAAAGGAACGATTATAAAATTTCGCATTTTCTGTAAATAAATGGTATCATTATATTAGGTGATATTGTGAAATATTGTGAGTATGATGCAATTGACTTAGGTAAAAAATTAGAAAATTATAAAGAATATTTCGATAATATGTTTAAAAAAGTTGATCCTAATATTATATTAGATGAGCAGCAAAGAACAGCGGTTTTACTTGATTCTAATAATTTACTTGTTATTGCTGGCGCAGGTTCAGGAAAAACAACAACTATGGTAGCTAAAGTAATTTATTTAATTGAAAAATGTGGTTATAAAGAAAGTGAGATAGTTGTCTTATCTTTTACTCGAAAAGTAAAAAAAGAATTAGAAGATATAATTCACAATAAGTTTGGATATAAAGGTGTTAATATATTTACATTTCATAAATTAGGTCTTAGAATAATAAATGCTAGCGGAGAAAATTATAATAATATTGTTGAGGAAAATGGACAATATAGTATTTTTTCTGATTACATTAAAAATATTTTATATAACGATAAAGAAAAATTTGAAAAATTTTTAAATGCATTTAGTAATTTACTATACTTTAATAATGAGTGGCGTATGTATGATACTTTTAGTGATTATCATGATTTTGAATATAAGAAAGAAATGATAAAAAATAATTGGAGTATTAGCCAATATAATGAAGTACAAATTGAAAAAAGAAAAAATGTTTATAAAACCATTAGAGGTGAGTATTTAAAATCTAAAGAAGAAGTTGATATTGCAAACTTTTTATTCAAAAATGGTATTGATTATGAATATGAAAAAAGAGAAGAAAATGGTGAGTGGTATCATCCCGATTTTTATATTAGACAATTAGAAAATGAAAATTATATTGAGCATTTTGGTATTGATGAAAATGGTCATAACAAAATGTTCACTGAAGAAGAATTAGCTAGCTACTTAGAATCATATAGAACAAAACAATTTTATTTTAATGATTGTAATAATCGAGATAAGTTTATAGTTACATATTCAAAATATGATAACGGTAGCGATTATCTAACTGAACTAGAAAAAGAATTGAAAAAAAGAGGATATTCGTTAACTCTAACAAGAGATGAAGAAATATATGAGAAGCTTAAAGCAACTGATCAAGATAAATATATTTCTCAATTTATATCTAAATTATTGATTCCGTTCATTTCATTATACAAACAACAAGGTTATACATATTATTATTTTAATAAATTAATAAGCGAAAACACAGGTAATATAAGAGAACAATTAATAATTCTTCAAGATTTTTTTAAATATTATCAAGAAGAACTTGAAAAGAGAAAACTTTTGGATTTTGAAGATATGATATACAAAAGTTATTCTATTATGCCTAGGTTAAAGGAATCTAATCTTAAAGTTGATTATAAATATCTAATTATTGATGAGTATCAAGATATATCGCAAAGTAGACTTAAATTAGTAAAAAGATTAGCAAATTTATTTGATGCAAAGGTAATGGCCGTAGGTGATGATTGGCAAACAATATTTGGCTATTCAGGGGCTAGAATTGACCTATTTAAAAATTTTGAAAGTGAAATGGAAGATGCAGCGAGAATTCCAATTGAACGCACTTACCGTAATAGTCAAGAATTAATTGATATAGCTGGTGAATTTGTATTGAAGAATAAAGAACAAATAATAAAGAAATTAATATCAGATAAACATATTCAGTATCCAGTTGAAATAGTTATTTATGATGATTCAGATAGAGAAAAATTAAATTATCATAGAGCTTTAGCGGTTGAAAAAATATTGGATTATATTGTATCAAAAGATCCAAATAGTAAAGTATTATTTATGGGAAGATACAAGAAAGATGTTTATAAAATTAGTAATAATGATAAATTTAAAGTATATAAAACAAAGGTTATATCAAATAAATATCCTGAACTTAAAATAGACTATTTAACGATTCATCAAGCAAAAGGATTAGGATATGATTATTGTGTTTTATTAGATTTAAATGATGGTACTTATGGTTTTCCGTCAAAGATAGAGGATTTTCCTGTTGTTAAGTTAATAAAGCCTGAGATTGATGAACCTATTGATTATCCGGAGGAAAGAAGATTATTTTATGTTGCGCTAACTAGAACTAGAAATAAAATATACTTACTTGTTCCAAAAAGAAAAATATCCTCGTTTGCTAAAGAGTTAGAAAATTATTCAAATGTAAAAATAAATGAAAATGTTAATGATATTGTAAATAGTAATCATTCTAATGAAGAAGAAATAGAAATTATTGAGATATAATTATATACATAAGAATAAAAAGGAGGTCTATTATGAAAATCCTATTTATATCTGATATTCATGGTATTAAAACTAATTTAGAGTATATAAAAGAATTAGACAAATATGAAAAATTTGATAAAATAGTTATCTTAGGTGATTTATATTATAATTATCGTATTATTTATGATGGTTTAGAAATTGATCATGTATATGTAAAAAAGTTTTTGATGAGTTATAAAGATAAAATTATTTGTTTAAGAGGTAATTGTGATTTTGATAGTGATATTGAAGGATTAGATTTTCCTGTATGTGATAAATTAGCACTAATCCATATAGATGGTCTAGATATTTATTGTACGCATGGAAATGAATATAATATTGATAATAGTAGAAAATTTAATCGTTCTGGTATTCTTATTTATGGTCATGAACATTATCCGTATATTAGAAAAAAAGATGATATGGTATTTATAAATACAGGATCTATATCATTACCAAAAAATAATAGTAAACCTAGTTATGTAATATATGAAAATAGAAAATTTACAATTTATGATGTAGAAGGAAATATTGTTGATGAGATAATAATATAAATAAGTATATGTAATAGGAAGGTTTTGGTTTATGGAAAAAACAAAAGAAGAGTTAATTAATAAGATTATGGAAGAAAGTCGTCATCAATTTATTTATGGCTATAATGGGAAGTTAAGAGAACAATTTTTAAGAGATATGGCAAAAAAGTATCCTGTTAAATTAGATGATAGAGAACCAATTGGAATATATCTTGATTCTATAGGTTTATCTAAGAGATATGATGCTAATAATGATTTGGTTAAAACACCTTTATCTATTATAAGTAGAGAATATCTTTATTTTTCTATTGTTAAAAATTTACTTGATGTTACTTTAGAACAATTGCTAGAAAAAGATTTAATTGCAAGATCAGAACAATTTTTAAATACAATTAATCGTTTCTTTATTGATGATAAAAAAATAAAGGTAAAAAATTTAAGAGAATTAAGAGATATTTTAAAAGATGCAAGAGATGCTTATTCAGTTATTTATGAAAATTATATTGAGAATAGTATTTTAGATGAAAGTTTTAATAGATTACCAATAAAATTTATATATATAGATAAGTTTATTAGAGAATATAAAGACATGATAAATAATAAATCATATATTGGTGTAATTATTGATCAACAAGAACCAATTGTTGTAAAGTCAAAACAAGCTATTAATAGTTTGGTAGCTTCTAGAATAAATGCGGATATTTCAATGAAAATAGCGTGTCAACCAGATGAATGGAAAATGTATTATGATTTAAATGGGACATTAATTGAATATATTCATGATTATAACATAGTTCAGTTTGATGATAGTTATAATGAATATATGAAAAAAATAAAGGGAAATTTAGATTTTAATTATTAACATTTAAAGAAATATATAACAAAATTATTGTATAATTTATGATGTATTGTTGATGGGATTATAGGGGGTAATTATGAAAAAAACAGAATTAAAATTAGAATATTTAAAACGAGTTATAGAAATGATAAATAATAAAGGTTTAAATCAAGATTGTTATAATTTTAAATATGGTGATGAGACACCAATAAGTTCTAAAGTATTTAAAATTATGCCTAATGGAATAATAATTTTAAGTGAAGAAGTTTATTATGCTTTATTAAAAGTTCATGAATTAACAATTACTAAAATAAGAGAAATACCTTTTTTCTTATATGGTACAGAAATTGCTAATAATCAAATTTATTTTGATGATTTTTGTATCCAAACTAAAAAATTATTTAAACGTTTTTCTCTTTATACAGAATCAATGTATGATGATTTAGCGTACGAAATAGATTACCATCAAAGAGATAATCTAGTTGTATGTAAAGGACATTCTCATCCTCCAATGGGACCACTTATGGAAAGTTTTTCATTAAATGATTTAGCGGGTGATATGCAATTTAAGAAAGATAATTCTATTTTTAAAATGAAAAAAATTGAAGTAGTATCTTGTTTAGTAACACCATCTAAAGATATTAATTTTTTATATTATGATGATAAAACAGAAGATTTTTATCGTTTTGGTAAAGTTTTAGTTAAAAATAATAAAAATATGTATTATCGTATTAATTGTTATGGAGATGGGAAGCAAGATATTTTAGTAAAGACAATAAAAAGATAAGAAATATAAATAAAATTAAAGTAATGTTACTGACAGTAACATTACTTTCTATTATACTGTTTTTAATGATTAATTTGTTAAATTATTAAGGGGTATAAAATGATTTTAAAACTTATTGCGATATGGTTTGGTTCAAAAATAGTTGCTTCTATAATAAATATAGAAAGAGATCTTAGAAAATTAAAAGATCTTGCAGATTGTGGTTATAGAACAAATTTTCCAGCATTAATAAAGAGAAGTAAAAGTGAAACAAAATTTATTTCAAATGTTTTGATTTTTAATGTTGCTAAAGCGATTTATAATTTGGTTGAATATTTTTATAAGACTAGACCAATGTTATTAAGTAATCTTGAACAATTAGATTTAAATAATTTAAGTGAATTAGATAAATTAAATGGATATTAATATGTAGAAAGTAATGATATAATTAATATAGGTGATAAGGTGAGAGAAGTTGAACTTACAATTCAAGTATTAGATGATTTGGAAAGTGTAATTAAAAAGATAGAAGTAAAAGGATTTAAATATGTTAAAGAATTTTATACAAGAGATTATTACATGATTCATAAAAGCATTGATTTAATGATAGATAATTATAAGATTTTACAAAAATGTATATTATTAAGAGAAAGAATTAATGATAATTCTAAAAAGCAATTGGTATATAAAAATAAAATTTATGATATAGATGGTAAAATTTTATCACAAAAGAAAAATGAAGTTAATATTGAATCGATTGAAAAGGCTAAAGAAGTTTTAGAAGCTGTTGACTTTATTTGTTTATTTAAACTTGAAATGCATTACATTGTTTATAAAAAGAATGAAACGGTTCTTTTTATTCAAGAAGTTATAGATCCAAATGGGTTATATATTGAAATTGAAGCAACGGAAAATGAATTATTAGAAAGTGATGATGAAAAAGTTAAAGAAAAATTAAAAAAGAAATTAGATGAATTAGAATTAAAAACAACAGGTGATTATGAAGTTAAAAAAGCAATAATTGCTTTAGAAAAGATAAAAGAAAAGGAGGACTTTAATGCAAGTTAAAAATAAAAAAATTATTGTAACAGGAGCAGGTAGTGGTATAGGTAGAGAATTAACACTTCAATTATTAGAAAAAGGAGCACATGTTATAGCTTTGGATATCAATGGAAAAGAATTAGAAGAAACAAAAAGATTAGCTAATCATAATGAACGTTTATCACTTCATGTAGTAGATGTATCAAGTGATGAAGCACTTAATAAGTTTAAAGAAGAATATGATGAAAAATATTCAGAATTAGATATCTTAATTAATAATGCGGGAATTATTCAACCTTTTGTTAATGTTGATAAATTAGATATGGATACAATATATAAAGTAATGAATGTTAATTTTTATGGACCATTAAAATTAGTTAAATTATTCTTACCTAGTTTTTTAAAAAGAAAAGAAGGGCATATTGTTAATGTGTCTAGTATGGGAGGATTTTTTCCTTTTCCTGGACAAACAGTTTATGGTGCTTCTAAAGCTGCTTTAAAATTATTTACTGAAGGTTTATATGCGGAGTTATTAAATACTAATATTAAAGTTACTTTAGTTTTACCAGGGGCTGTTAATACGAATATTTCTAAAAATTCTAATGTTGAAATAGATAGTGGTAATAGTAATTATAAAATGCTTTCTTCTAAAAAAGCAGCAGAAATTATTATTAAAGGAATTGAAAAAGATAAATTTAAAGTATATGTAGGAAAAGATTCTAAAATAATGAATTTGATGTATAAATTTAATGATAAGAAGGCTATTAAGTTAATTAATAAAAAAATGAATAAAAAAAATTAGTTAAATATTTTGTCGTTTAATAATAATTGCTATTAAATGTTTTATGTGTTATAATTTAATATAGTAGAGGTGTTAAAATGAGAGAAACAATTAAAACAATAGTAATTTACGGGGTTGCGATTTTAATACTTGTTTTAGCTTCATATTTTTATAACACTATTAGAAGAGACAAATTAGAAAGAACTTTTGAAAAAACTTTATATAATTATTTTAAAGAAAATAATATTCATATTGCCCAATATGATTTTAATATTGAGAATGTAGAAATAGTATGTGTTGGTAATAAAGCATATCTTGTAGAATTTGCTTTAATGTTTCCTAATGATTTAGAAGGTAGTTTTGATCGATTAGGAGCAACAATATATAAAGAAAATGATAATGATGAATGGATTGTTAGAGGATTTGGTGAAGGATTTACAACTGAAGAAATAGATAGATTTAATTTTAGATGTCATCGAAAATGAAAAGATGTGAATATCACATCTTTTTTGTAAAAAAGAGGTTTTTTTTGCACCATTATCATATAATTAAGTAGATGTATTAATTAAGATATTAAAAAAGAAGATTATTGTACAGCATTAACAGATCTAGTATTAAAACTATATACAATAGCTAATAAAATGAATAATACTAAAATAATAGCAGTACAACTACATCCGCCATAATAATAGCGCCTATAATTACAGCCAAACATAATTTCACTCCTTTCTATAACATTATATTATTTACTTCTAAAACCTCTAATAATAAGAAACTATGCATATTAGAGGTTTATTTTATTTAGTGAAAAACTGATGGAAATAACATTCACATCAGTTTTAAGCATGTAGAGAATCAATATGTATGATTAATATAGATATCCACTACGGTAAACGATGGCTAGTAAAATGAATAGTACTAGAATTACCCAAATGCAACTACATCCTCCAGAAGTTGACATACTGTCACCTCCTTTCAAGAGAAAAAATTATTTTTTAGTAAATGCCAAATTTAAAAACGATTGCAAGTAAGATAAATAATACTAAAATAATAAAGATGCAACTGCATCCACCATAATAACCACCCATGAGTTTCACCTCTCTTCCTAACATATTATATTTAGATAGAGAAAGAGTGCTGATAATAAAAAACTATAATTTATGATATAATTAATCTTTAGTAGGGGTGATAATCATGAAATTGGACATTGATTTTTATACGCAAGATGTTTTAGAAGTCGCACCTAAATTAGTAGGTAAATTGTTAGTTAGGAAATTAAAAGATGGACAAGTTCTTAAATTTCGTATAACAGAAACGGAAATATATAGGGGAGAAGAAGATACGGCTTGTCATGCTCGTTTTGGTAAAACGGAAAGAACTAAGACTTTATATGAACAAGGTGGACGGGCTTATGTGTATTTGTGTTATGGTATTCATTATTTATTTAATGTGGTAACTGGTCCAAAAGATTATCCGCAAGCAGTTTTAATTAGAGGTGTAGAAGGTTATGAAGGTCCAGGTAAATTAACAAAAGTATTAAAGATTGATGGAAAATTTAATGGGCATGATCTTATCAATTCTAACGAATTATGGATTGAAGATGATGGATTTAAGCCTAAAATAAAAAAAGCTAAAAGAGTAGGGATAGATTATGCAACGAAAGAATATAGAAATAAATTATGGCGTTTTATAATGGTTGAAAAGAAGAAATAAAAAATACTATTGCTTTTTACAATAGTATTTATTTTTAAATATTTTTAATTTTTAAATTATTAATAGTAGAATTGAATTCAAGAGTATTTTATCATAAATACCTATATTAACAACCAATTTGACAAAATCAAGAAGTGATATAATACAAAAACCAAATTTATTAAGTGGGGCTATACGAACAAAATTAATATCATCTCAATTAGCTACATTTTTTAACTGTTTGGCTGGTTTTATAACAGGTGCTAATTTAGCTACTCATGAAAAGCGGCTAAAAGAATTGAGAAAGCTTAAATTTTATTTAAATAATAAAGAAAAAATAGAAGCATCACTCAAACTTATTAAGCAAAATAATAATTTAAAAGCTATATTTAAAGGTAATGATATACCGGAAATCAATGTTAACACTATTGATAATTATAAATTAAGATATTTAAGACAATTAAAGAAATTAGTTGAACAAGAAAATAATAGAATATATAAAAGTGAAGAAAACACAAAAAAAGCTTTAAAAATGTAAAAAGATTGTCATAAGACAATCTTTTTTTATATATGAGTATCAATTATACGATTACGTAAAATGATAAATGTTACGATTCCACCAAGAATAGCTCCACCTAAACCGTATGCTACATTTTCAATAAAATCATTATCATCGACCATATCATTGACGTCGTTATTATCATTACCATTGATATCACCATTATTATCATTGTTGTTGTTTTCATTATTAGGGAAGCCATTATTGTTATCAATATCGTCATCATTGATATCATTATCATAAATATCGTTATCATCGATATCATCATTGTCATCAATATCATTAATATCATTAGTATTATTATTGTCA
>JAAYOI010000013.1 GCA_012520435.1 Mollicutes bacterium | reverse complement strand
TTTGCTAGCATTAATCAAAGTTTGTAATTTATTGTTTTTTATGCTAAACTATATTTGTAATTGATATCTATAACTTAATCACTTACTTAATGTATTAAATTTCTAAATACACTACTGGTAGGTGCCAAATTAAAAGTCACTCCAAACTTTTGGAGTAAAACATATAAGGAACCGTGGAAATAAAAGGAATTTCATGGTTTTTGTTTTACAAAAAATAGGAGTGAAAAAAATGGAATTTTTAAGTAAAAAATTAGTCAAAGATGAGAAGTTTGAGAATAGAATAAAATTAATATGTAGTTATAATTATGCTAATTGTAAAATTAAACAAGGTAGAATTATTAGTATTAAAAAAACTAATATTAGTTTTATAGAACTACACAAAATTATAATTAAAATAAGTAATTATGCTTTTTTGATTATCTATTATGATAAAGATAATTTATTTTTGTATGATAGAAGTATGCCAATAAGTTTAAAAAGTATTGAATTGTTATTAAAGCATATTAAAAATGAGATAGCATAATGAAGAAAATATTAGGTTTCTCATCAATTGAGGTAAATAAAAAATTTGCGAGCGAAGAAGAAGCATATAGATATGCAAAGAAATTAAAATCTTTTATAGATTATAAATGTAAGAAAAATGCTAATAAAGGTTGGTATGCTCAAGCAATGATAGTTGTGAGTAATATAAAAAAAGAAGTCAGTTTATTAAAAAATATAAATAATGGCAAAAAAGGAAGACCTAGAAAAGAATTAGTAATTAATGATTATATGGCAAATGGGTGGTATAAGGGAGATTATAAGGTTGATTGGCATTTGCATATAATATTACTTAGTAAGCCAAAAAGTGCTTTTAGCGATGCTATAAAGAGCTATATAGATAAGAATTGGATTAATATAAGCAATATTTTAATGAATATGTAAAATTAGATAGTGCTAAATTAAAGTTAATTAAAGATAATATTAAAAAGCCAATGAGTGAAGAAAAGTATTTAAAAAGATTAAATAAGATAGAAGAAAGATTTAATTTTATTAGAAATTTACTTGCTTTTTTTTGTCGAAGGGAGTTATAATATAATTATGAAAAAGTATGTTAGTATAGTAGAGAGATTTTTGTTTTATATTCCTTTTTTTATGTTCATTTTGTATACAACTGTTAATTATGCGTATGCATCAAGAACTAATTCTGAATTAGTATTAAAGATTATTGGGTTTTTTAATCAACTTTTTTTAATTGGTCCATATATTTTTCTTATTATGGCTTTAATTTTAGCTATTTACATAATGATAAAAGGTAATTCAAAGCAAATAATTATTACCGTAATCACTTTTCTTGGTTGTTTTTTTACTTTTCATAATGTTTTTACATTCAAAAATGATCAAGCTCAATATCTAACTTCATTACTTTTTGTAGCTACATATCTACTAGGAATTTATTATACGATTGCTTTATTTATTTATTTAAAAGATAAAGAATTTAAACAAGTAAAAAAGAAATTTATTGCTGGAATAAAAACTATTGTTTATTATGTTGGTATCATTTATCTTATTGCACTTCTTTCTAATACTAACGTGCCCAGTTATTCAAGTACTGAGCATGGCTTATCTGGATGGTTTAAATCAACTAATGGTTTTGGGCATGCTTTTGTTTTTTTATTACCATTATTTGTTTCGTTGTATATAAAAGATAAAGGATATAAGTACTTATTTTACATTATTGTTATTGGATTAATAGACCTCTTAATTAGTACTAAAGCATGTTATTATGGACTAATAAGTACTTTAATTGTAGGAATTATATATTTAATTATTGATTTTATTACTAAAAGAAAATATCATTATTTTAAAATGGTTTCATTAATTATTCTTTTAATAACTGCTTTATCAATTAGTAATAACTTTTATGTAACTGAAAATATTAAGCAAAATATTGAAAGGAATACTAATAATCAAGGTCGGGTTGATGTTGTTAATTTTGTAATTAGTGGTCGAGATAGAAATGTTAGAAGTATAGAACCATATTTCTTTAAAGAAAGTGATATATTTACTAAACTTTTTGGTATAGGTTTATATTATCCTTTATTTGAGTTTATTTATGTTGAACTTGATTTATTAGATTTATTATTTTCAAGAGGAATTTATGGCTTCTTATTATATGTAATTTTCTTTGGCGGTATTCTTATTAAGATGTGCATACGTGTATTTAAAAATGTTAAAAATAATTTTGATGTTGATGTTATTTTTATGTTCTTAACACTTGGTTATATCGGTTTTGCTTCAATATTTGTAGGTCATGTCTTATTTAATTTAATGCCTCTTACAGTAGCAATAATGGTTATCATATACTATATGTATGAATTTGATAAAAGGTTAGAAAAACCTAAAAAAGCAAAGCATAAATCAAAATAAGCCACAAAAGTGGCTTTTTATAATGAAAAATAGTGTCAAGTTATGATATTTATGTAAATAAGCAATCTAAAAAAATGTTATAATTTAATTGGAGGATAGAAATATGGAATATAAAAAGGTAAATTTAGGTGGTCAAGAAATTGAAATACCAGTTAACATTGATGAAAAAGAAATGGAACCAAGTTATTTGGAAGAAACAATTGATTTGAAAGAAGAATTAGAGCTTGCTGATCAAATTCTTGAGGATACAATGATAAAGGATAAGAGTGATTTGGTATGAATAAAACCGAAAGAATAAATGAATTTTTTAAATTAATTGCTTCTATTCATCTTAGTGATTCTTCAATCGAAATAACTCCTGAAATGGTGTATGCTAATATTGTGGAATTTGGAATAAGAGAACATAGTAAAAATAATGTTTATTTTAATGAATGGAGAAGAAATTTTAAAGATGTAAAAAACATTCATGTTTTTGTTTCAGAAGTTAATCCATATTTTTGTCAATTTGTTAATAATGTTAGTTTAGATAATAATGAAGAAAAATTTATAAAGATATATGTCCCTATTGATGGAAAACATATTAATAAAGCAGCTGATACAATATTTAAATTTATGGCTAAAAAAAATATAGCACACACTTCTTTAGTAGGAAGTGATGAACGTATTGATAATATTGTTATCAGAGTTAAAGATGAAAAATCAGCTCGTTTAATAAAACAATTTATTAAAAATGATCCTTATATTCAAGAAGGTTTGTTGCCACCTAATCCTTTTGCAATAATAGATGAGGGATTAGCTATGGCTTATGATAATAAAATTTCTTATAACAAACTAGTTGCTAGTTATATTTCGAGTTATTTAAATGATTTAAAAAGTAAAGATAATTTAGAAACAACCAATTATGTCGATTTTGCTAATTATGTAATAAAAAAATATAATAATACTTTTGTTTATTGTAATGAACTTAATGATTTTATAAAAGAAAAAAATTTATATGGTGATAAAGAATATATTGCTAAAAAATTAATTGAATATGTAACAGTAACCAAGTTATTAATAGATTCTTTAAGAAATTTAGGTATAAATGAATATATGGAATATTGGCATGAAATTAATAATCGAGGTTATCAAAAACTATTAATTAATGATATTATCAAAAACTTAGAAAATTATTATTATACTGAAGAAAAAGGAGATAAATTATCAATTAGCGAAATAGATAAAATATTAGCTGATGCAATAGCTATTACTTGTGAAAAATATGATTTATCGCAAGCAACTCATGCTTTAAATGAATTTATAAATAATAACAATGTATCATATTTTACCAACGATAATGATTCTAGAGAAAAAATTATTAAGAATGTGACTGTTGATGATGCTAAAAAATTAATAAAAAATCTTTTTGATGGAGAATTAAATTTAACAGAATATGTTAGTTATGCTCTAAACTTAGATGTTTTATTACAAAAGCAACAGATTTTAGATAATGCTGCGCTTGTTACTTTACAAAAATACGGGGATGAACAATTATGTTATGCTTTAGAACAAGCAAGCAAGGGTAATTTTCAAGGTTTTTCAAGAGAAAATAGAGAATCATTAATAAGGAATATACCCCCTGATGAAATTCCTTCTTTTATTGAAATGACTTTTAAAAGAGAAGGTCATGATCTTAAAAATAGTAATGAACCATTAAATCAGCTTTATGCTAAGAGAATTC
>JAAYOI010000071.1 GCA_012520435.1 Mollicutes bacterium | reverse complement strand
GCTTGTCTAATCCACCAAGTAGCATATGTAGAAAATTTATATCCTTTTGTAACATCAAATTTTTCTACTGCTTTCATAAGACCAATATTACCTTCTTGAATTAAATCTAGAAATAACATTCCCCTACCTACATATCTTTTCGCAATACTAACGACTAAACGAAGGTTGGCTTCGGCTAAAGTAATTTTAGCTTGTTCATCACCTTGGACAATACGTTCAGCTAATTCTAATTCTTCTTCTGTTGTTAACAATTTAATTTGCCCAATTTCTTTTAAATACATTCTAACTGGGTCATTAATGGTAAGATCTTTTGCTAAAACATTATCTTCTAGTAATAATTTTTCAATATTGCCACCAGAATCTTCTTCATCTTCCGAAACAACGGCAATATCATTTTCATTAAATAAATTATACAATTCATCTAATGAATCAGCATCCAATTCTAATCCTTTAAGAGAATTTGCAAGTTCTTCATATGTTACAAATCCTCTTTCTTTTCCCATTTTAACTAATTCGTTTTTTCTTTCATCAAAAGTTTTTATTTCATTAATCATTTATCTCACCTTCTACTTTTAATTTTACAATTTTTTGTGCCAGTTCTGCTTTTTTAATTGGATCAACTTCTAACCTCATTTTTTCTTTTAAACGATTTATTTCTGATTTTATATTATACTCTTTAATTACCTCAATATAATCATTAATTTCATCAATTGTATAATCTTCTTTTAAATCTAAGGACATTATTTCTCCTGCCGTTTTAATTAAATTAGGAGAATCATTTATCATACTCAAGAAATCAGCAATATCTATATAATTATATTTTTTATAAAAATAACTTATTTCTTTAGCTAAAAGACGATATTTTTCAGTAGGCATAAATGTAATTTTTTTATTATATATTTTGATTACTTCTTTAGAATGTAACATATAATAAAGAAGATTTTGTTCAGCTTTTACATATTTATCTATTTTAATTGGTTTTTCTTTTTTTATTTCTTGTTTAACCGATACATCTTTTTCTAAATTAAAGTGTGCTAAACGATTACGTAAAATTGTAATATCAATTTTAGCTTCTTCACTTAATTTATTTAAAGTAAGTTCTCTAAGTATTTCATCTTCGATTTTGGCTAACTCTTTAATAACATTATTGATATAACCAGCAAACTCTTCACTATTCGTTAAATCTAAACCTTTTTTTAAGTAATTTAATTTAAAATCGATTAAATTGATAGGATTTTCTATCTTTCTTATAAATAATTCTTTACCAAATTTCTTTATATAATCATCAGGATCAAGTTCATCATCTAAAATCACAACTTTAGGAGTAATACCTACTTTATTTAATTCTTCACTACAATTGATTACTGCTTTATAACCAGCATCATCACTATCAAAGCATAAAATTATATCTTTAGCCATCTTTTTAAGTAACATCGCTTGACTTTTAGTTACTGCTGTTCCCATGGTTGCAACAACATTTTTAACTCCAATCGTATAAGCTCTAATAACATCCATAAATCCTTCCATTACAATAACACTTTGCTTAATACGACATTCCTCTTTAGCACGATGATAATTATATAAAATTTCGCCTTTTTTAAATATTTCGGTTTCTCTAGTATTAATATACTTAGAACTATCTTCATCTTCATAAACACGGCCGCTATAACCAACAATACGGCCATTTAAATCCCAAAGTGGAAACATAATACGATTATAATAAATATCGTTATAACCATATTCATTTTTAACAATTAAACCACTTTTTAATAAGCTATTAGGTGAATAATTTTTTTTCATTAAAAGATTGGTTAATAAATCATTTTTCTTTAATGATAAACCGATACCAAAATCTTTAATAATATCATCTGTTATTCCTCTTTTTAACAAATATTCTTTAGCTTTTTTACCATCAGCTGTATTGATATTATTTTGATAAAATTTTTGACTAATTTCATATATTTCATATAATTCACTATTTTTATTAAAAGAAGGTTTAGCTTGTCCAATATTAATACTTATTCCTGCTTTATCAGCTACCATTTTAACAGCTTCAACAAAAGAAACATTTTCATAATCCATTATAAAATTAAAGACATTCCCTGTAGCCCCACAAGAAAAACAAGTATATATTTGTCTTTCTGGTGATACACTCATACTAGGATTTTTATCATTATGAAATGGACAAAGTCCAAAATAATTTTTGCCACGCTTAATTAGGGGTAAGTATGAAGATACAACATCAACAATATTAACACTACTACGAATTTCATTAATTAATTCAGTAGAAAGAACACTCATAAAATCACACTCCCCTACAATAAATATACAACAAAAGTTTGTTATTTCCTTTTTTTTATTAAAAAATAATGTTTTTTATAAATTTTTAATATATTTTATATCAATTTACTAAATAAAACAATATTATTACATCTATTTTCCTATTATTACCATTATTAACATACTTTAATTAATTTTGAGTATATTAATATTAGACATAATTATTATATATAGAAAGGAAATAATTTATGAATCTTAAGAAAATCAAAATAATAAGTACAATTGGTATCTTTCTTCTATCTTTTTTAACTCATTATTTATATAAATGGTTTCCCAATGACTTATTTGCGATTTTCTTCCCCGTTAATGAAAGTATTTGGGAACATATGAAAATGCTTTTTACAACTGTATTATTATATAGTATTATTGAATATTTCTTACTACATTATTTTAAAATAAAACATCATAATTTCTTTTGGTCAATTTGGATTACAGCAACATTAAGTATTATTATCTATTTAACGTTATATATGCCTTTCTATTATCTTTTAGGTAATAATAAAATTATTATTTTTTCAGTTTTAATTATAACTATTATTCTTATTCAATTAATTAGTTATTATATTTTAAATTCTAAAAATATAAAATTAAATTATTTACCTATTATTTTAATTATTATAAGTTATATTATTTTTGGTTATTTAACTTACTACCCACCTAAGAATGAATTATTTTTTGATTTTAATGAAGAAAAATATGGTATCAATAACTATAACATTTGAAAAGGAGCCTAAAAAGGCCCCAATCTATATTAAACGCTAACGCATTAGCGTACCCCAATTTGAAACAAGTATAAATAGTCATCTTATCTTTTATAATAATTTTAATTGAACCATTTATACTTGTTATAAAATAATGGTATTATTAAATTCATTAATTATGGTTTCCTACATTTAGTATATCCATTTTTAGCATATTATATGAGGAAATTATTTCCTACTTTTTTCACTCCCATTAATAATATATTCCTACCTAAAAGTTCGGTATAGATAATTATACTAGCTTCATTTTTGTTTTAATGTTTATTATTTTAAAAAAGAAAGTTTAAATTATTTTACTACTAAAATAATCTAAAACTTTCTTCATAATGTTTTTTTTATACTTTGTAAAATTATTATTTATTCTTAATATTATTATCACTATATACTCTAGCAGATATATTAACTAATGGTAAATTATATTTTTTGGCATAAGCTTCTACTTCTTCAATGTTTTCGCATCCATCAACATAAAAAACGCCAATTATTTTTGCTTTGTGATTTAAAAAAAATTCAGAATAACTCCAATTACCATCATTTAAAAATTGTTTTTTACACTCTTTTTCAAATATTTCTGGCATAATTAATTTACTATTTTTTGGATTTTCAAAAAATACAGTTGGATTATCTAAATCTGTTAATTGCCAATTCCCAGGACATCCACGTTCAATAAATTTTTCTTTATCTAATTCCCAACTTCCTACATCATCACAACACATCGTTTCAACAGCTTCAACATCTAAATCATATATTAAACCTGAACTTCCATACATTAAATTTTCTATTTCATTAGTACTTAATGAACAACAAGCTTTATTCATCAAATTAGGAGCAACCATACCTTGACTGAATGAATGAGTTAAGTATCTATAATTTTCAGTTGGTGTGTTTGGATCTGTTAAATATTGTTCCCAATATTGAATAACGATTGGCGCTAAAACTTCTTCTATTACTAACATTTTTTTATAATAAGATTCTATTATGTCATAATCCTCATAAAATTGTTCATTTTCACTTTTAACTTCAAAGTCTTTAATTTTATCTGTATCTTCTTTATCATTCAAATATTTATTTTCAAACGATATCATTGGATTAATTATATCATCTACATTTAAGGATATACCAGGAATAAATTTTATACATTCGGCAATAAACTTTGCTCTTTCAATCATATAATATGGATTACCATAGTATAAATACATATCGCTACTTCTTAACATTTCTTTCTTTTCATTTAATTCACCATCAAGCTTATTCACATGTTTATCAAATAAATCTTCTATTGACATACCTGTCTCTATTTGTTCATCTACCATTTTTTTCATAATTTCTTTGTATTTTTCTTCTTCTATTTCATGAGATGCTTTAACGGGATATATTTTTACTTTTTTATCTTTAATCTTTACTTTTTTTTCTAAGTCACAAATTTCTGATATTTTAATCAGTAATGAATTATGTTTTTTATTGCTAAAACGAGTTTGAAATTCATCTATATTTAAATAATAACTAGCTATAACATTCTTAATTTCTTTCATAGTCTCATTATATTTTTCTTGTGAAATCTCTGAATTAATATAATATTTTTTTAAAACTTCATATAATTGATCATAGTTTTTGTACCTGTCTATTATATCATTAATTCTATTATTCATATAACCACATCCTAAATATATTATATCATACTGATTAAAAATTTTATTTTCATCTTTATTTATGTTTACAAATTAAGGATAACAAGTTTCAACTTTATATCCATTTTTATTTAATTCAATTTTTATGCTTCCATCTTCATCTGTTCTATAAATCTTACTCTTATTTAATATATCTAATACTGATTTCTTTGGATGCCCAAATTTATTATTTTCTCCAACACTAATTAAACTATATTTAGGATTTATACTATTAATAAATTTTTCACTACTACTTGTATTTGATCCATGATGTCCTACTTTTAAAAAATCAATATCTATTAAATTATATTTTTCTAAAATATCCTTTTCCTTATTTATCCCAGCATCCCCCATAAATAAAAATTTATAATTATTATAGTTAAAATAAATTACATTTGAATTATCATTTTCATTATCATATTCTTTGGTAATTAAAAACTGAAATTTATAATTTTTAATATTTAATTCATTTATACAAGAATAATATTGTATCTTTTTTTTATTCAATACTTTTATAAGTTCTTTTTCTAAATCATTATAAGGTCCACAATTAAATATAACATTTTCTATTTTAAAATTATTTACTATATTAATAGCTTCACCCATATGATCATAATCTCCATGTGTAATAATTAAATAATCTAATTTTTTTATACTAATTGATTTTAAATATGGGATTATCAATTGTTTAGCTATTGAATATTTATTTTTTCTTTTAAATTGTTCGTTATCATAAGAAATTATTCCTCCTGTATCAATTAATATATTTCCTTGGTTATAAGGTAATTCAATTAATATTGAATCTCCTTGTCCAACATCAATTACTGTTATTTTAGAATATTTTTCTAAATATTTCCAATTATTATGAATTATTAAAATAATAAATAATATTATAAAACCATAATATTTTTTCTTACTTAATAAATATAAAACCCAACTAAGTAATAAATAATATAATATTACTGTTAAAAGGGAAACACTTCTTAAGATAATTGTAAAAGCATTTATACTAGAAAAAAACAAAGATATCTTTTCTAATATTAATAAAAAGAACATTAGAATTTTGTCAAAACAAGGAAAAATAAAAACTATTATTGATAATGGAAAAATAATGATATTAATAAAAGGAACAAAAATAATATTTATAATAGGACTTAAAAAATTTATTTGAAAACTAGTGTTTATTAGAATCGGAATACTTACTAAAAAAGCTATTAATGAAATGATAAAGGTTTTTATTAAATAATTATTATACCTTTTTATAATTGATTGAAAAATTATCAAATAAAAACTAATTACAAAACTAAAAAGAAAACCAAGATGATATAAATAAAAAGGATTATATAATAACAATAAATTAAATAATAATATTAAATAATAAATCGTTTTGATTTTAAAATTAAAAAATTTATTAATTGTTAATAATATAAATAAAAAACATGCTCTCATAGCAGCTGGTTGAAAATCAATTAAAAATAAATAAAACAATAATAATAAAATAGTAATTAAGTAATTAATCTTTTTATTTTTACTTATTTTATTTAATAAATACAAAATAATACCTGATAAAATGGTAAAATGTGAACCTGAAATAGCTAGTAAATGATTTACTCCATTTTGTTGATAACTACTTAATATATCATTTTCTATATCATATGTATCACCTATAATAAATGCTTTAACATAAGGTGATGATTCTTTTATGTTATTAATTCTTTTTAAAATTATATTTTTAATTTTATATCTAATTTTTTGATTATCTTTTAACTTAATTAATTCTTCACTATCCATTAGCCAATATATTTTTTTACTTAATAAATAATTTTGATAATTAAATAAATTAAAAACTTTATTCTTATTAGGTATTTTTAATATTCCTTTTACTTTAATTACATCACCTATATTTATATTGTTAATTATTTCATTATATTCATCAATTGATATAAAATAATGATTAACAAGAATCATTTCTTTAGCTTTTAAAAAGATAGTTAATTTATTACCATCTATCTTAAAATCATTAATATAACCAACTATTTCAGATTCATTACCTTTATAATTGGTATGGTATATTTTATTATTTATTACATAATAGACATAAAGAAAAACAAAGAAATTAAAAATAATATATAGACTAAATAGTAACCAAATCCTTAATTTTTTCAAAAGTTGATTGTCCTATTCCACTAATATTCATTAATTCTTCAATTGTTTTAAAACCACCATTTTCTTTTCGATAATTAATAATTTCTAAAGCTTTACTCTCACCTATTCCTGGTAAAGTTTGTAATTCTTCTAAAGTGGCATTATTAAGCGAAATCTTTTTAGTTTCATTACTATTGTTATCATTAATACAAGCACCATTTGTTATTTTAGGGCATACACATTCCTTATCTACATATTTGATAATTTCATTATTTTTATTTAATGCTTTTACTTCATCTTTAGTATAAACAATAATAACCATTTCATCTTCTAATTTTTTACTTAAATTTATAACACTAGTATCAGCTTTATTAGTTAATCCCCCACTCATTTTAATCGCATCATGAACACGACTCCCATTAGTTAATTCATATACACCAGGATTTTTAACTGCTCCTTTAACATCAACTATAATCATTTTTTCTTCTTCCACTGGTGGTTTATTTTCATTTAATATATCATTTGAAATACTTACTATTTCTTGGTTACTATTATTATTTTGATATATTCCAAAATAATATATTAAACATCCAATAACTACAATAAAAATTAATATAAAAATAATTATATATTTTATATATGAATTAACTAATAATTTATCCATCTTATCACCTCAATATAAATATATTGAGATAATATTTTTATTCCTTTAAAAAAATGTATTTATCTCTAAATACATTTTTTATTTTATTATTATTTTTTGATTTCTTGTTTCAATATGAACACGTTGTACTAAAGCAAGTGAACATATTAAGGAAATAGTAAATGATCCTCCATAACTTAAAAATGGTAATGGAACACCAGTAAGTGGCATAACTCCAAAAATACCACCTAAATTAACTAAAACATGCATAAAAATATAAGTTGCTACCCCTAAACACATATATCTACCTCTTAAGGTATTGGCTTTTGATGCAAGGTCTAAAATGCGATATAAAATGAAAATATAAGCAATAAAGATAGGTATTACTTTTAAATAACCATATTCTTCGGCAATAATTGGAAATACCGAATCAGTATGAGGTTCAGGAATATATGAATATTTTTGTCTACTTTTACCAATTCCAATGCCTAATAAACCTCCATCATTAATCGCAATAAATCCATTACAAATTTGATAACCACCATGTTCATACTTTTTACATGGATTTAAAAAATCTAAGCGTTGTAATTGAGCTTTGGATAAAATAAAACCATTTATACTAAAAAATATTAAACCAGCCACAAAAGCAACTCCAGTTAATAAACCAATTGTTTTTATTTTTTCTATACGTAAAATGGGACTCGCAAAAAACATAACACCAAAAATACATAAAATAATAAACATTGTTCCAAAATCTTTTTGTAAGAAGATAATGGCTGGTATTAAACATCCGGCCACAATTATTTTCCCAATAATCTCATTATGTTTACTATTTTTATTTCTTAATTTGTTATAATTTTTTTCAAAAAGAAGTGCTAA
Source organism: Mollicutes bacterium (assembly GCA_012520435.1). Classification (GTDB taxonomy): domain Bacteria; phylum Bacillota_I; class Bacilli_A; order RF39; family UBA660; genus JAAYOI01. Next base: position 3,459 of record JAAYOI010000071.1, on the reverse strand, counting down.
ACAGACAATTATGATAGGTTTCGCAAATTCACTTGGTTGAAAGGTAAAACCAAATAAGTTAATCCAGTTTAATGCTCCTCGATTAGCTTCTCCAGATATTAATAAATATAGTAATATTGCTACTATTAAAACAAAACCTGTAAAAGCAATTTTATAATATCGTTCAGTATCAAAATTAAGAATAAAAATGGTTGCGATTAAACCAATTAGTAACATTTGTAATTGTTTAAAAAAGTAATGATATAAAGTAACATCTAATGATATTGCTTCTCGACTAGAAGCTGTAACGATATTTAATAAACCAAAAATGAAAAAAATAATAGTTGCTGTTAAAAGAGGTTGATTCATATCATTAACCGTTCTTTTTATTTTTTTCATTACTAATTTCATATTATCACCTTACAATATTATAATATCATATTATTCTTGATTTTTAAATGATAAAAAGTAAAAATAGGTAAAATATATAAACATTTTTATTAAAGTATAATAAACTATACTAGAACTAATAAAAGGAGGTATAATATGTACAGTTATGGTGGATATCCAGGAGGAAGTTGTTGTTTTAATCCATGTTGTGGATTTGGATATGGCGGACATGGATGCGGCGCTGCTATTATCTTAGTTCTATTTATTTTATTAGTAATAGTTCTCGGTTCACGTGCTATAGTTCATTAGTTAAAGGAAGAAAACCTTCCTTTTTTTGTTTTTTTTTGATAAAATATACTTATGGAGTTGATTAGTATGTTTAAGAAGTTAGACATATTAGATGAAAAAGATAAAAGACTAAGATTAATAAGTAAAGATGTTGTCTTTCCTCTTTCAAAAGAAGAAAAAGATCTAATTAAACAAGCAATTAAACATTTAACATATAGTCAAATTGAAGAATATTCTAAAAAATATGATCTTCGCCCTGGAATGGGATTAGCTTTTCCGCAATTAGGCATTAATAAACGGGTTATTATTATTGTTCATGAAGTGAAAGAAAACACTTTTGAAAATTATGTTTTTGTTAATCCGGTTATTATTAGTCACTCCACTGAAATTATTGCCGCTGAAACTGGTGAAGGATGTTTAAGTGTTAATCGCGAAGTTGAAGGTCATGTTCCAAGATATGCCAGAATTACTGTTGAAGGATTTGATGAAAATGGTAATAAAATTAGTGTACGAGCTAGAGAAGAATTATCAATTGCTTTTCAACATGAAATTGATCATTTAGATGGTATTATGTTTTATGATAGGATTAATAAGAATAAACCTTTCTTTAATGAAAATGAAATTAGATTAATATAGGAGGAAATTATGAAAACATTTTATAAATTTGTATTATTAATTTTACTTGCATCACTTTGTTCGATTGCTATTTACTATCGTGTTGAAAAAGTAAAACCAGTTACTGAAAAAAAACATATTATTGAGATTCAAAATAAAATAGAAGCTACTTTTATTGACGGTGAATATACTTTTGAAAATCCTAAAGTTGTTTTAAATCCATATCAAATTTCTCCTTTAACTGCTCTTATTTACTTTGAAACAAAAGATTTAACAACACCAACTATTATGATTAAAGGTAAAGATGAACAAACAACTATTACAAAAACATTTATTCCTAATAAAAACCATTTTTTACCGATTTATGGATTATATCCTGATTATAATAATGAAATAATTCTTACGGTCAATGGTAAAAAGAAAACGATTTATATTCAAACTAATAAATTACCAGATGATTTTATATTACCAAGTAAGATAATTGCGAAAAAAGATAAATTAACTAATGACTTATATTTTGTTACTCCTGCTTCATCGGGATATCCTGCTGCTTATGATATCAATGGTGATGTTAGATGGTATTTAACGGAAAATTTTAGTTGGGATATTAAAAGACTTAATAATGGTAATATTTTAATTGGTAGTAATCGTTTAATTAATCCACCATATTATACTACTGGTTTAATAGAAATGGATTTATTAGGTAAAATATATTATGAGTATTCACTTCTTGGTGGTTATCATCACGATGTTTATGAAATGGAAAATGGTAATTTATTGGTTGCTAGTAATAATTTTGAAAATGGAACAGTTGAAGATTATATAGTAGAAATTGATCGTGAAACTAATACAATTATCAAAACTTTTGATTTAAATGAAATATTACCAGAAAGTGGTAAAAATGAATATAGTACAGCAGATGATTGGTTTCACAATAACTCTGTTTGGTATGATCGTAATACTAATTCCATAACATTATCAGGACGTCATGTTGATGCTGTTATCAATATTAATTATGATAATGGCGAATTAAATTGGATTGTTGGTGACAATACTAATTGGCCTAAAAATATACATAAATATTTCTTTAAACCAATTAATAATGTTGAGTGGCAATGGGCTCAACATGCTGCCCAAATATTACCTAATGGTAATCTCATCTTATTTGATAATGGTAATAATCGTTCTAAATCAAAAGAAAATGGTATACCTGCTAAAAACAATTATAGTCGAGCTGTTATTTATAAATTAAATACAACCAATATGACGATTGAACAAGTTTGGGAATATGGAAAAAAACGTGGTAGTGAATTTTATTCACCATATATTTCTGATGTTGATTATTTAAATGATAACCATTATTTAATATTATCAGGTGGTATTTCTTATAAAGATGGCGAAATTCAAAATGATCCAGCTCCACTTGCTAATTCAGATACTTTAAATAGTGTTATGGTAGAAATCTTAAATAATGATGTTATATTTGAAATGCATTTGCCTACTAATAATTATCGTGCTGAAAAAATGAACCTTTATACTTATAATAATTTCAAATTGGGACCAGGTAAAATACTTGGTAATATGGGAAAAACACCTACTTCTAAAAATAATTCTATCTTAGTTTTCAATAAAAATATTGATGAAAAATTTAATAGTCATGAAATTACTATTGAAAAAGAAATAGATCGCTTAGTTATATCTGGTACTTTTAAACCTGAAGATAAAGTTAGTATTATTTTAGATAATGTTTTTGATAAAAAAACATATGATTTAATTATTTCTAAAAAACCGTATACGGCTATGTGTATTGATATCTTTAATGAAGAAGAAAAAGAAAATGGTATAAAAGTATATAAATATATTAATGATGTTGGTTTAAAAGGAAAATATTATTTATATATGAAAATAAATAATACTATTTATGATTTAAATCAATATGTAATATTTTAAAAAGATTAAATAAAATAACATCTTTATAAAGATGTTATTTTTTTAAACAAGTAAAATTTAAAAATGAGAAAGATAAAAGCAATCTTTCTCATTTATTTCTATAAGTTAATTAATGATTCATATTGCGAACAATCAGCATTCAAACAAGTTCTTCTTTGAACTTCTAAAGTTGATGATGGTGTCTTTGGTGTTGTTGACCACGATGACCAACTACCATATGAAGTAACATATCTACAG
>JAAYOI010000012.1 GCA_012520435.1 Mollicutes bacterium | reverse complement strand
GATTATAATACCTCTAAAGTTCACACTAAATAAAAAGAATATGTTAAAATTTATTTAGAAGAACTTTGGAGGTGTTTTTTATGGGAAAACAAAAGAAATAGACATTAGAAGAAAAGGAAAAATCGTAAAAGAATTCAAACAAGGTGCAACAATATCATATTTAATGAAGAAATATAGAATACCAAGTACTGGGACAATAAGTGTATGGGAAAGGAAATATGATGAAGGAACGTTAGGGATAGATAATAGAGGAAAAAGAAGAAGTTATTATAAATGGTTAAAGAAAGGAAAACCAATAGCAAATAATTATAGTAATGAGATAGCGAAAATAATATCAGGAGAGCATAATAAATTAAAAAGAATATATGGAACTATAAGATTAAAATATCATATTAAAAATAAATACAATATAAATTTAAATCACAAATTAATTAGAAGATATAAAACAATATTAGGGTTAGAAACACTTAAACGTTCTAAGAAAGGTCTATCAGTAAAAAAAGCAAAAGAAAAGAACCTTAATAATAAGGCTCCATATTTGTTTGAATGCAACTTTAAATCTGATACATTTGGCAAAAAACAAACATCAGACGTTAGCTATATACAATGTTCTAAAGAAATAAAACCGGTAGACGGTAAAATAATTAATACAGATCAAGGTGGAGTATATTTTGCTTACGAGTATATAGAATTATCAAAAACATTGGGTTTTACAAGAAGTATGTCATATAAGGGATGTTGTTGGGAAAATAGTCCTATAGAAAATTGGTTTTATCAATTAAAATACCAGCTGGAAAAATGACAAGGAAACAAGCTGTAGAAGAGATAAAAAAATACATTCATTGGTATAACAACGAACGTATTCAAAAGAAATTAGGATACTTATCCCCTATACAATATAGATTAAAGTTTACCAACTAATTTATTTTTTTATTTAGTGTGTACTTGACAGGTACTAGCATCAAATGCCATTTTTTATTTTTCATTCATTTCCGCTATTTCCAATTTTTCTTCATTATGAATAAGAATTAAACTAGCTTCTTCTTGATATCCTAAATCTTTTTCATATTTGATAAGAACATCAATATAATATGCTTTTTCATCTACTTTATCGTTATAGGTATATTTCTTTTGACTTATATTTTCAATCGCTACACTATGAACAACTGGTAATTCTTGTTTTCGATCACCATAAATATTATTTTCAATATGATTATAAATAGAATCGCGTGCTAATTTTTCAAAATCACTACGAAAATCTTTATAAACAAATTGGGTACCACCAATATCATTTTTATTAATTTTATTATCTAAATTAAAGAAATCAGCAACAAACAATTGAGCAACCAATTTCGCATATTCTTCTTCATTAATTTCATCTTGATTTAAAACTTCTTTTAATTGATTGAATAAGTTTTTATAATACTCTGTTTCATCTTCATCAAGTGTATAATCTAAAATATTATCAATTATTTCCTTTTCTTCATTGTTTGGTTCTTCTTTTCCTTTTAATGATGCTTTAAGTATTAATATACTACCAACAATTAAACCTATAACAATAATGACTACTATAATAAATAATATTAACTTTTTTGGATTAATTTTTCTTTTTTTCATTATTTCCACCTACCCTTTTTTATATTCCTGTATTAATTGATTTGTTTCATTAGTTTTACGAATTAAATCATAAACAATAATCGCATTTGATATTGATAATATTTTTTCACTATATTCATTATTTTTAGTGATGTAATCAATACTAACTGGTTCATCAACTAATAATTTTCCTTCTTCTTTTTGAAAATTATAATACATTTTATCTGTTAACCAATTTCCTGAAGGAAAAACAACAATATTATCTTTAACACTAAATATATCATAACCTAAAGCATATTTATTTTTAAAACCAAACATATTTCCTAAAGTTGGCATAATATCATACATACCCATAACTTTTGTTACTTCGCCTTTTACTTTTTGATTCTTCGTCCATATAATCAATGGTACCTTACGATTTAGTTCATATTCATAAAAATCAATTTCTTTATAATTAGGATCATCTTCACTTAAAATACTATCAGTATATGGATCATAATTATAAAAACGAATAAATTCTGATTTTTTTAATTTTGCATCATGATCACCATATATCACAATAACAGTGTTTTCTAATAATCCAGCCTCATCTAAATCATTAATAAATTGCCCTATTGCTTGATCAGCATAATGTACTGATTTTAAGTAATTTCCTAATTTTGTATCTTCTAAATATGGAGCACTCACTATTTCTTTCTCACCTGTTTCTTCATTTATTTTTTCATATTTCCAATCAACATCAAAATCAACTAGATTTTTTTCAACTATATCGGAAAAAGGAGTATGATTAGTAAGCATAATCATTGTCCCATAAAACTTAGGATGTTCTTCACTTATCTTTTGTATTTTTGGTATTGCTTGTTTAAAGAATGACTTATCACTTAATCCTAAACCAATAACTTCATCAATTATAAAATCTTTTTTATAGTAGAAATAATCATCATAACCTAATGATTTATGAACAACATTACGATTCCAGAAAGTTCCATTATTACCATGCATACTAAAGCAATAATAATCTTGTTCTTTTAATAACTTAGGAATCGTTACATATTCTCTATCCCAATAATTAATAAATACTGTTCCAGTTGATGACGGAAGTAACGATGTATTGAAAGTAAACTCACTATCACTACTTGTTCCTACACTTTCTTGAGCATAAAAATTTGAAAAATATAATCCTTCTTTAGTTAAACGATTAAGATTAGGTGTAACTTCTAAACCATTTATTTTAGTACCCATCACAAATTGTTGAATACTTTCGGCATGAATAGTAATAATATTATATCCTTTAAAAATATTAGTATATTTATTAACTTTATTTTCATTTGATAATGATTCATAATATTCTCTAAACATTTTCGCATTTTCATCATAACCAAATAAAGGACTTATTTGGGGTTTTAAACTAGAAATTAAATCATTAAATTGATAAGTATATAAACCAAATTTCATAACAATAAATTCCCTATTCCATTGCTTATGAAGTCTTCCAATATCAAGACTAGTAAGCATTGAAATAAAAAAACCTACTACAATTAAACCTACTACTAAAGTATTTAAAGCTCTAACTTTACCAACTTCAATTTTACTTACTTTTTCATAATATTTTAATTTCTTTAGATTTAAATGAACAAAAAACATTGCTCCAATTTGCCAAAGATAAGAAAAATCTTTTAACTCTAAAATATTTTCAACTATCGCATCTCCTACATCAACTAATTGGAGTGAAGTTGCAGCTAAAGAAAAAGATATAAATGATACATAATTAGTATAATATACTGAATTAAAAATACATAAAATAGTAAAGACAATTGACCAACTAAAAAAATATTTAAATTGATGTTTTGGCTTAATAAAATAACCAAAAGCTCCAATAATAAGGACAACTGCCAAATCAGCCAAAATAGGTTTTAATTCAAAATAATTTTTAACTGTAAAAAATCTAAGTAAAGTAGCATTCAAAACAGATGTAGAAACAAATGTCATAAATAAAATATTGGTACTTAAATACTTTTTAGAATACTTCTTCACTTTATTTATAAACTCTTTCAAATTATCACCTCAAGTATAAATATACCTCATTAAGTATATCACTTTTTTATCTCATTTTCAATTAATAACAGAAAAAAGCGATATTAATCGCTTTTCTTAAGACCTTACAAAAGGAGATTTTATTGTAGTCTATATTTAGATATGTATTTACATACATATCATTAATATTATTAAACTTTTTTTGATTCATTATTAGTACCTTTTTTTACCATTTGATATGTACTTGCATTTATGGCCATTCCTACCACAAAAATATAAGCAAGAATGTAAATCCAAGTCATTAAAACAATGATATTAGATAAACTACTATAAAAAATGTCATAATGCGCAATATTATTAACATAATATGCATAAATTAAAGTAACAAAAATCCAACCTAAAGTAGTAAAGACCGCACCTCTTGTAACATATTTACTACCTATTTTAAAATCAGGAGCCAAAGTATATATTAATTTAATACTAAAATATATTAAAAGAAAAGATAATGGCCATTTAATTAATATATACATATAATAAAATTCTTTACTAAAATTAGCTAATAAATACATATCTAATAACATTTTTAATATTTTATTACCGAATGCTAAGACAACTACAATAAAGATAAAAATTAATATTATTATGATGGTTAAAAATATAGCTTTAATACGTCTTCTTAAAGTATTATTATCATGAACATTATAAATAGTATTGCAAGCAACAATGATTGCATATGGACCATTAGATGCGATGAAAAAAATCGCAATCATAAAAATACCAATATTAAAGTCAAAACCTTCACCATCAATAAAAGGGATTAAAATATTACTAACATCTTTAGGTAGGGATTTAGACATAAATTCAATAACTGAATCAATAGAAATAGAAAAAAAGGAAGCTGTTAAACCAAATAAAGTTATAATCGGAATAAGTGACAAGACTAAAGAAAAAGCTAAGTTGCCAGGTAATATTTGAATTTCTGGTTTTTTATTTATTTTAACAAATTTCCCAAACATTTCTTTGATCATTTCACTATTTCCTTTCAAAAAGCCATGTTTAACTTTGCTTAATTATTAAGTTCTTCTTTATTATTTCGCATATCAAGAGTTGCTTCATTAATAGCATCATCAATTGTTTTAATTGGATCAATAATCATACTATAACCAATTGCTGCTCCAAAACCATGTTCTAATTCTTTAAATTCTTTATTAAGTTTTCTAATATAAGAAATTACTTGTTTTTCATCATGACCAACTAAATAAATCAAAAATTCATTACCATTTGTTCTAATAATTTCACTATTTTCAATTTGATTAGTAATTAAAATATTAGCAGCCGCTTTAATAACTTTATCGCCTTCACTATGTCCGTAATTATCATTAATATATGCAATATTATTTAAATCAACAATGATAATTGCTTGTGGATAAACTTCACTTTCATCCCATTTTTCAATATTATCATTTAAATAATTACGATTTTTTAAAGAAGTTAATAAATCGATATATTTTAATTTATCTTCTTTAGTTAATATCTTACCTTTTCTTTTTCTTAAAGTAACTAATCTATATATTACATATCCTAATCCAAGTGCAATAATAACACAACTTACACATAATGCAATTATTTCTAAAGAAACAGTTTTTTCATTAATTTTTAATAATTCTGTATATCCATTACTTATAACATCTTTTTCAATAATTGATGATAAATAGAAATCAAAGAATTGACCAAAGATACGATTATTATTAATATCTCTAATGATAAATCGATACTCAGTTGGTAATGTAAATTGATAATCAACTTTAAATTTATCTAAACCTGTATGTGAAAAATAATCATACATGATTTGATCTACAGCAATTACACTATCTTTATTTTTATTTTTAATTAATTCATTAATATTATCAAAGCCTTTTGTTTTAATATTATTTTTTGATAAATAATTATCTATTTGACTATTTTTTAAAGTTAAAACTTCAATATTTTTTAAAGAATTTAATGAATTAATAACAATCTTTTTATTTATATCAGAAATAATAGAGACTTTTTCATCAAAAACGGAAATAGTATTATATATATCACCATTATATTGATTATTAGTTCCATTATCAAAGAAGAAATCTATTTTATTGGCATTAAAATCTTCTATTAATGCATTTATACTATCATATTCTTGATAATTAATTTCAATATTAGCAAGTGATGCGAATGAAGAAACAAAGGCTTTATTAATACCATATAATTCATCATTAAAACGAAGATCATATGGTGCATTTTTAACATACCCATAATTATATCTTTTACTTCTAAATTGTACCTTAGCCTTATCATCAATATTATTTGCTTTAAAATAAGTACTTGCAAAATGGAGATTATATGATTTTTCATAATTTTCTTTTGACCATTTTTTATAATACTTAATAATAATATCATTAAGTCTATCTGTATCTCCTAATGATAAAACATAATTTTTAGTTAATTCAGTAATATTATAAGCAATATTTAATTGATTAGTTAAAATGGTATTTAAATAGATATTTTTAGGTAAAACAAGTGCATCAATATCAGATTCTGAAATATTAATATAATTAATTAAATTATCAATATTTTCATATGGTTTAAAAGTAATATTAATAGCATCACTTAAATATGTATTAACACCACTTAAATCATTCTTTAAAACACCAATTCTTAAATTGCTTATTTTATTTGGTGAACTATATTTAACTTTGTTTTTAGTTAATAATACATAGTTATCTTGATAAATAAGAATATCATTCTCACTTACTTGATCAACAATTTTAAAAGCATATGGACTTTCAATCTTACTATCAATAGTATAAGATATTTTATTAAATTCTAAATTAGTAATCTTTTCTAATGAATTTAAAAAATCAAAGAATAAACCTTCACCATTATAATTAAAAACTGGAATTTCATTAACAATTCCCATATCAATAACTTTATTTTTATTATTTTCAATCCATTGTTTTTCTAGTAAATTTAAAGTTGTATCCTTATCTTCTTTAGTAAAAATATAATATGTTCCTAAAGATAAGATTAAGATTATTATAATAACAATACTTATAATAATTATTTTTTTATTTTTCATCACTACCACCTAACTATTCATCCAAACAAATCCTACACTTGTTTTGTGTTTATATCCAATCATAGGATATAATTCATTATCTTCTTCATTAGTAACTAGAAAAACTTGAAAATCATAATATTCTTTTTCTTTATCAGAAAAAAATTCTAAAAGTTTGGTTGCTAATGATTTAGATGTAACTAAATCTGTATCTGGTTTTACTTCAATAATGTAATTAATTATTCTTCCTTTAATATCAGTACTAACTTTTTCAACATTTTTATTTTTCAAAAGTTCTTCTTTACTTTCTTTTAATTTTTTATCGCTTATCTTGACATCTTCAATTCCTTCTAAGCGATTACCATATAAACTTATACGATTATTAGGATAGATTAATTCTTTTATACCTAAAAAGGCAAAAAGCATTAAAATTACAAGAATAAATAAGCCTATTAATTTAAATTTATGCTTCTTTATAAACTCCACATTTTCACCTCGATCGCTTAATAATTATACTATATTTTAAGTTTTTTTTCAAATTATAATTCACTTAATTTTATGTTATAAAAGACAAATATTTTCAACCATTTATCATATAAACATTACACCTAGATGTATTACTTTCTTTATGAATGAGGGCTAGAACTTTATCATTAGCCGTAATTAAAACTTTTATATTAATTATATTATTAAATGTTGTTCCAATTTTTTCACTTAACGTTTGACTTAAATATAATAATTCACTTTTTTTGAAATGACTATTATTAACAATTATTTCAATATTTTTTAAAATACTATCTTCATATAAACCGATACCTATAACATTAACCACCGGAAAAAGTTCTTTAACAACTTGTTCAATATTATTATAAGCATTCGCACTATTAACATCATGTTCCAAAATATAATTAGAATTTAAATAATAATATTGGTAATCCACTTCCTCTAAATTAATTGTATCTTTATGACTTATTCCAACATATTTAAAAATTCCTGGTAATACTGCATTAGGACTCTTTTGAAAATATAAACCTATTAAAACTCTTACATCTTTTAATTCTTTTTTTTGACGTATATATTTAAATAATTCATTAGCTGCTGTTTTACCAAAAGCAATCAATTCTTCTTCATTAACTATTTTATAACTATAAATACCATAACTATTTTTATATGCTTGATAAGGATTTAAAACTATAGCTAAGGAAATACCTTTTAAATTACCATTGGTTGCTAAATAATTTTGTTCATAAATACTTGTTATATAAGTAGGTGTAATATTAATGCCACCTATTTCAATATTAGGTGCTTTATTTAAATTATCTTTATTTAATAAAAGTTTTAATTCTTTTTCAGTTAAAAATTGACCTTCCTGATAATATGAATTATTAGTTTTAAAATATTTTGAGGAAACCATCATTAATGCTTTTTCAACTTCTAAAATATCATAATTATTTAAAACATTATTAACAACATAATTATTACCTACACCTTTTTTATAAGGAGTATAAACTTGATAATATTCATTATCAAAATCAATATCAATAGGAGTTATATTATTTTTATTATTACAACCAACTAATAAAAAAAGACAAAGAAAACTAATTACATACTTCTTCATATTATCACCTAATCATTAATATTACATAACTATTATATCATAAGACATATATTTTTAAAAATTAAAAAAAGATGCATAACATCTTTTTATTCAACTTCTTTTGCTTCAGTTTTTTCTAGTTTTGCTAATACTTCTTTAGTTACTTCAATTGCTTTTTCACGAACAGCATTCGCTGTTTTCTCTAAAACTGGCGTCCCTTTTTCAATCGCATATTCAACTAGTTCTTCAGCCATATCTTGAATTTCTTTAGCTTTCTTTTTCGCAATCTTTACTACTTTTTCTTTATCTAATTCTTCTAATTCGGTTTTTATTTCTGTAACCTTTGCTTCAATATTAGTTCTTACTTCTTCAATATCAATTTCTTTTGCTTTAGCTAATAACTCTTCAATCTTGGCTTTTAATTCGGCTCTTGTTTCACTACCCTTTTTAGGTGCAAATAAAACTCCTAAACCAGCTCCTACTAATACCCCAGTTAAGAACTTACCAAATCCACGTTTTTTTCCCATTTTCATTCCTCCTTTTTCTTATCTTTCTTTTGAAAAAATTTAATAATTTTATTTGATATAAAATCAACTATTTTATCACTAACAGTTGATAAAGTATCAGCTGTATTATCAATTAAATCAAACACACTATTTAATTTACTAGCCTTATTACTAACATCATCAACTATACGATCAACTTTACCTAAAGTTTTAATCAAACGAATAACAAAAATTATCAATACTATTAATAATATAGTCAATAAAAAATAGATTATGATTGGAAATACAAAATCAACACATTGTTTCATTAATTATCTTCCCCTTTTTCATACATTGAATCAATTAAATCAAATAAATCTCCTTCACTTAATGATTCTTCTTCATTTTCCTCTTTATCTAATAATTTATCAAGTTCATCTTCAACCATATTAACTTCTTCTTTTTCTTCTTTTGGTTCATCATTTTCTTCAAATATTTCAAGAGTAATTTCTTCTTCAATTACTTCTTTACTAATGATATCTTCTTGAGATTCTTCTAATTCTTCAAACAAATCTTTTTCAATTGTTTCTTCTTCTTCATTTTCTATTTTATCATTAAACAACATCGAATTTTGACTAAATAATTCCGCTTCTAACTCTTCTTCTAAAGTGCCAAAAGCCTTTTTACGCACATCATCAATCGTAATTTCTCTAGTAAGAGTTTGTTGTTCTACTTTTTGACTTCTCTTAGGCATAATATCTTCCTTTTTATAATTTTTATCTAAAACACCATAAACTGGGGAAATAATTGGGGATGGCTTAAATTTCTTTTCTTCTTTTTCCTTAGTTCCTTGTTTATTTAAAACATAACTGCTTTGCTTTGGTGGTTCTGGTTTTGGCTCTAAAGTATCAAAATCTTTTTCATCAAAATAAACAGGAAAAACAAACTTTTCATCTTTTTTAATAGCTTCACTTTCAGTTATATCTTTTTCAATATTTTCTTCTTTTTTAGGTGAAGGTATTTCTACTTGAATAACTTCTTTTTTAATTGGTTTTGTATCTTCTTCAATTTCTTCAGTAAATAGATTTTTAATCTTATCTATCAATCCCATTTAATCCACCTCTTCATCTATTTCTTGTTCCTGATTTTCTTCTTCATCAAAATATTGTAGAAAACTTTCAATTTGTTTCTTAGCTGTAAAAATATCATATTTACTTTCTTTATTACTAAAGAAATCTTTATCAAGCATCAATTTAATAACATTACTGTTAAATTTAATAGTTGATAAAATGTAAGATGCATTTAACACCACATCATTAATATCTTCTTTATTAACAACTGCTTCTATTTTGGCATAATTATACATAAATTCAATAAAATATTTATTTTTATACTTATTTATTTCTAAATATCCTTGTTTACCATTAAAATCTAATTTTCGTGAATAATAGGCACCTTCGTTTACCTGATAATCTAGAACTTTTTGATGATAATAACCAATAACATCTATATATAAATAATAATAATTGCCATTAGAATACAAACGATCATTTAATTCATTAGTATCAATATAAGTAACATTTCTTGGAATATAATATTTATATCCTTTCCCAACTTGATTATATAATTTATTTTGTTTTGATAAAATAACACTTACAATATTATCAATGCTTTTAGTATCTATTCTAACAATCGTACAACCTATTAAAAGAATTGATGTTAATAATAGAATTGTTATTTTTTTCATTTTCCACCACTCTTACTATATTATAACAAATAATTCTATTTTTAAAAAGTTTATATTTTTTTATATGTAAAGCAAATGTCTATTTATAAACATCTATTTTATATATTTTAGAACCTTTAGAATGAAACTTTTCTTCATATTCAGTTGCGATATTATCCTTTAATAATTCTTCATCGGCATATAAATCTAAAGAAATACTATTTATTTTATAACCATAATCCGTTAATGATTTAATTGAATATTCAAAAAAATGACGATTATCTGTTTTCATAATAATATGTGGTTTTTTAAAAAAGAGATAATCATATTTTTCTAAAAAAGGTAAACTTGTAAGTCTTCTTTTTTCATGACGTTTTTTAGGCCATGGATCAGAAAAATTTAAATAAATTAAATCGATTTCTTTATCAAAAAAAGTATCTATTAAAAAGGCATCAGCTTTAATTAATTTAATATTTGGTAAATCAAGTTCTTCTAGTTTTTCAACTGCTCTTATTAAAACACTATCATATTTTTCAATTCCAAGAAAATTAATATCAGGATATTTTTTAGCACTCTCAATTAAAAATTTTCCTTTACCCATACCAATTTCTAATCTAATAGGGTTATTATTATTGAATAATTCATGATATTTTCCCTTATATTTATTAGGTTCTAAAATAACATAAGATGAAACTTCAACTTTTCCTCTAGCACCTTTGATGTTCTTAAGTCGCATTATATCACCTAATAAAATTATATCATAGCAAGCACAAAAAATAAACAAAAGCATATAATTATATAGAGAAAAAGGAGTGTGTTAAACTTGAAAAATAATCGCCAATGTGGGATGCCACCTTATCCAATATATCCTATGCCAGGTATGATGGGGCAACCAATGATGCCAGGCATTCAAACAAATATGCAACCAGGAATGCAAGCAATGCCAAGTTATGGAATGCCACCAACTGGTATGCCAACAACCCCATCAACTGGTCAAATAAGTGGGAATATGGAACAACAATTAAGTAGGATGCAACAACAAATAAATATGATAGAACGTCGTGTTAGTCAATTGGAAACTAGCGTTAATGAACTAAAAACAGTACCTTATAGTAGTGATACAAAGTATAACAATACCGGTTATCATATGATGTAAAAAAAATTAAAAAAATATACAAAAAATAGTGTTGATTAACACTATTTTTTACTTTTTTAGAAGCGACCGCCACCGCCGCCACCGCCAAATGAACCACCACCACCAGAGAATCCGCCACCAAATCCTCCGCTTGATGAAGAACGTGATTCCGCAGCCACTTTAGATGACATCGCATTATTAATACTATTATTAATTGTCGTATTAAAATTAGTTATCATATTAATATAATGAATATCAAACATCGCATCCATTGGAGTATAACCTGCTGCTTGCATTTCGGCAAACTTTATTTTCATAGTTTTGGCTAATTTCTTCGCACATCCAAAGACAACCGCATAAACTAAATATTTTTCCCATAAATGAATGTGTGGTAAATCACGAGTCTCAAAACGACCAAAATCTTTTAAGAAATTTTTAAGTCCTAACCATCTTCGATAGTCTTCATTCCCTTTTTTAGTACGTTTCGTAATACTTAAAAAATAGATAAATGAAGCAATACTTCCCAAAAAAACTAAGGTTGTAAGTAATATTTCTGTAGGGAATAAATAAGCAAATAAAGCTAAACAAAAACCTAAAATACTATATAAAACACTTAATACTTTTACATTCGCATGACTTTCAAAAAAATCTTCTTTTATTGCTTCCTCTTTAGCCATATCTTTCCAATTATTATATGAAGTAAGAAAACCATCATAATTTCTCTTAGCTTCATTTTGGATATCTTTTATTTTAACCGTACCATCTTTACCTATTCTTGCAAATAACCAGTTAATAAGATATTTTTCAGCTTCTGATAAATTTTCCCTCACTTCTTTTTCCGTATTACGTTTTAATAGATAATCATTTTTTTCTAATTTTTCAAAAATAATTTCTTTTTTAGCAATCAAATTTAAAATAGAAGCCGATAAATCATTATTAGTTATCTTTCTTCGAAACAAATATCCAACAATTTCTGGTCCATATGGTTTTGGAAAATCTCTATAATATTTACCCTTAAAACTACTAGCATATTCCTTATCATATTTTTGATAAATAAAATTAATTAACCATCCTAAAAATAATAACCAAGCAACATTTAAAACATTTAAAATTATAGCTATTCTTCGTTCTTTTATAAGCTGATTATGTCCATCATCATAGCCACGTTTATATGCTTCAACATATTTTTCTTGATAGGCATTTAAAAAATCTTCATTCCATTCATCAGCATTTTTTATACTATCATCATATTCTTGGTCATTATAACCATCTTGATAACCATTATTATATCCTTCTAATTCTCCTGCTTCAGCACCCTTCATTTGTCTTTGATAGTTAGCTTCTTCAGCCCATTCTTTTTCAACTTCCAAAATTTTATCAAGCGCCATTACATTAGTTGTTTTAGATGTCTTAATAACATCTTTATCAAAAACAAAACGAATGTCAATTGCAGTTTCCTTATTTAATTCATTAATTACATATCTAATTTTATTTTTATTAATTATTTCGGTATAACCATTTAATGGTCCATGTCCCCATACTCTTAATTCATTTTGATTATTAGGAATATTAATAATCATTTCAAAATTATTAACATATTCTGTTAATTCATCAGAAAAAAGATTCCAACCTATTTCCGCAATATCAGCATGTGAAATAGCTAATTTTTTTAAAATATATTCAATATAAAACCCTCTTTTTTTACCTCTACTAGGATTGTAAATACGATAAACATAACCATTATATCTTTTTGCTACTGTATATTTTCCATAATCCCCTAAATTAGCTCCACTAACTAAATAAAATTTATCACCATCATGATATAAATAATCAAAATTAACATTTTCATCAATATTAATATTTTTTATACTTAACAATTCAATGTCATCAGCATTATAAATATCACTACCACGAAATGAATTTATACTACCATCAAATCCAGGAGCATATGGATTAATATAATTTATAATTCTTTCAAAACCATTAAATTCACCATTTAAGACAAAAAGTTCTTTAATGTGTAAATCGCCATTTTCTAAAACCGTAGCATCAATATAATAATTAGTAATGCCTTCTCTTAAAGTTTGAGAATTAACGTTTATAGGTATTAAAAGAAAAATAAAAAAGGTTAAGTATAAAAATACTTTTTTCATATCCAACCCTCTTTCAAAAAAAGGCTTACATTTGTAAGCCTAAAATTTAACTTGTGGTACTTCTCTATCATCATCACTTGCTTCAAAAAATTCGGCTGGTTTAAAATTAAATATAGCTGCCACAATATTAGATGGAAACATTTCTAATTCGTTTTTATAACTTAAAACTGAATCATTATAAAATTGACGAGCATAAGATATTTTATCTTCAGTATCTTTTAAATCTCCTTGTAAACTCAGAAAATTTTGATTAGCTTTTAATTCTGGATAAGCTTCCGCTAAAGCAAATAAACGACCTAAAGCACGTGTTAATTCACCATTAGCCTCCATTTCATCATGAGGATTAGTCGCACTTATGGCTTTATTACGAGCACTTATAACAGCTTCTAAAGTTTCACTTTCATGAGCTGCATATCCTTTAACTGTTTCTACTAAGTTAGGAATTAAATCGGCTCTTCTTTTTAATAAAACATCTATTTGCGACCATTGATCTTGAACCATATTTCTCAATCTGACTAATTTGTTATATACTCCTATAACAAATAAAATTAAAAATAAAACAACTGCACCAATAATAATAAAAATCATCCATCTATCCTCCTTACATTTTATACATTTATATTATATCCTAATTTATAAAAAAAAGAAATAATTTTGTATATTTTTTTTATAAATAGTCAATATATTAACGAAAGGATGATTATATGAATGTTGATATTCGAACTCATATCAAAGAAAATTTTAAAAATTCTAGCAAAGAAGAAATAAAAGATTCAATTGTAGCCGGAATTGCCGCTAATGAAGAAATTACTTTACCAGGATTAGGAGTTTTTTTTGAAATATTGTGGATGAATAGTGATGAACAGGGTCATGAATATATATTAGATACACTAAAAAAAGGATTATAAAATCCTTTTATTTATTGGTATGATAATAATATTTTTGGTCAGCTAAATGTTGGGAAACAACTTCTAAATCATCACAATCATCATTAGTATTATTATTTAAAAATGATTCAATCAAAAAAAGCAATTCATTTATATTAGAACATTTTTGATAATCAATATTATATCTATTTAAAACATCAACTTGATAATCAGATAAATAAATATTATTTTTTCTTTTCTTTAATTGATTTTGTTTAATAGTTTGATTAATAACACTCTCTAATCCCTTTTTATTTATTTCCATAATCCACTCCTTATATATTATCTATTATTATTATACTACATATTTCTTTTTTAATCTATTTATTTCATTTAATTTATTTAATTGTTCCCATGGCAAATCTTCTTTACCAAAATGACCATAAACAGATGTTTTAGAATAAATAGGTTTTCTTAAATCTAATTCCTTAATCATATTAGGAGGACTAAAATTAAAAACTTGATTAATAATTTCTAGTATTTTTTCTTCAGGAATAATATTGGTATTAAAAGTATTTATAAAAATCGATAATGGTTTTCTAACACCAATAGCATATGATACTTGTAACTCGCATTTACTTGCAAGCCCACTAGCTACAATATGTTTAGCTACATATCTAGCATAATACGAAGCACTTCGATCTACTTTAGTAGGATCTTTACCACTAAAAGCTCCTCCACCATGGGCACACATTCCACCATATGTATCAACAATTACTTTTCTTCCTGTTAAACCACTATCACCAACTGGTCCACCAATTACAAATCTTCCGGTTGGATTAATAAATATTTTCGTTTTTGAATCGATTAAATTATCAGGAATAACTTCTTTTATAACATATTTAATAATATCTGATCTTAAAGTATCTATGGTAATTTTTTCATCATGTTGGGTTGATACAACAATTGTATCAACTCTTTTTATTTTATCATTATCATATTCAATAGTTACTTGAGTTTTTCCATCTGGTCTTAAATAAAATAATTTTTCTTTGCGAACTGATTCTAATTTTTGAGCAAGTTTATGAGCAAGCATAATAGGATATGGCATTAATTCTTTAGTTTCTAAAGTAGCATATCCAAACATAATACCTTGATCTCCAGCCCCTTCTTGATCAACACCTAAAGCAATATCAGATGATTGTTTATTCAAAAAGATAAAAACATCACAATTATGTCCATTAAATAATAATTCATCATTATCATAACCAATTTCAATAATTTTATTGCGTACAATTCTTTCAACATTTACTTGTACTTTACTTGTAATTTCCCCCATCACAATAACACCCTGGTGATGTACACATACCTCACAAGCTACCCTAGCATTAGGATCTAAAGTTAAGTATGCATCTAAGATGGCATCCGCAATTTGATCACACATTTTATCAGGATGACCTATTGTAACTGATTCTGATGTAAATAATTTTTTCATTACTCCTCCTTCTAATTTACCTTAAAAAGAGAAAAAACACAAAGATAATCTTTGTGTTCGATTATCCTTATCTTTCGGATTGATCCGCAGGATTTAGCACCTAACTTAATAGGTTGCCGGATTTCACAGGGCCTGTTCCCTCCATCACTCTTGATAAGGTAAATATTTAATTTTTTTACACTTTAATTATATTATATTTTTTTTATATTGTAAAGATATTAATTATCTAAAACACAGCGAATTGTATAACCATTTGCTTTAACTGCTTCATCACGATAAATCCCCATACTATGAGAAACATATTCTATGGAACGATACCAAGCTTCAGTAGTATCATCAGTGGATTCAGAAGAAGTCCACCAAAAAATTCTTGCCAATTGTTCTTGCGGTTCTTCAGCAGGTGTTATATAACCAACAGGTATTACAAAAAAAGGATATTCTGTTCTTAATTTACTACCAATATTGTATCCTCTTATTCCTGTTTGATCCCAAATAGCATCTCCTACACCATATTTTGTATCAATAGAACCCTCTAAATATTTCCAGTCACTATCAGATGGTAGACGCCAACCTGGAGGACAAGCAGTTTGAGCTGCTCCCCATTGATAATATACTATTTTTTCAAGTTCTTCATCTTCTTCATCAAAAGCAATACAATCATTATAACTTCCATCAGTCCAATTATCCCCTGAACATCCACTACCAGTATAACGCAAGTTTTCAGCAAACCAACATTGATCCCCTATTTTAACAGTCTTATATGTTTCAATGTTTTCTGAATCTCTATCATCTATAATATTATCACCACATACTCCACCACTAGGAAGAAAAATAATTTCACAATCTTCTTCATCCATTTCATATACTTTTACTTCCGAACTTTTAAAACTTTTTTTCCGCACAATATTTTCCATCATAAAGAGCGAGTGCTATCTCACCCATATGATTTACTTTTATTTCACCTTTCTGAGGTTTTTGACCTTTAATATTTAATATTTCTTCAGGACTTACCTGTTTTCCATCATCAAAAATATAAGTTGTTTCTTCACCATTACCCTTTAATACATCTTTCGCATACTTAAATTCTATTGCTTCAATAATACCATAAACACTATTTTCAAATGCGCCTTTTTTTGCGTTATCTATAACATTTAAGATTAATGGTGTCGCAATCAAAGCAACGATTGCTAAAATGACAATAACAGCTAATAATTCTATTAAAGTAAAACCTCTTTTCATACATATTACCTCTACTTTACCAATATTATCAATAAAATTATATCAAATAGATATATTAGTGTCAATTAAGCCTCTTATACCTTATTTATTTCATTAACTACTACTTGTAATTTATCAAATCTTTTTTCTACTTTTCCAGTAACATAAATAATATCGCCTACTTTTAAATCTTGATATTTTTCATAAATATTAGGGAAAAGAATAATATCAATCTTACTTATTTCATCACTACCAGTAATAAAACTCATTCGTTCATTCTTTTTGGTATTAATTACTTTAATGCGATCAATATAAACAATAATATTGATAATTTTATCAAAATAATTAGGAATTTCATTTAAAGAAATGGTATTAAGATATTTTACTTTATATTCGGTTACAGGATGTTCACTTAAATAAAAACCAAAAACACCTAATTCTCTTTGCATTAATTCTTTTTTAGGATATTCATCCATAATTTCTAATTCTGGTTTTAAAGTATATTCATCATCTAAATCTTTAATTAATTCGCCATAATTAATAATGGTATCAAGATTATGATGAAGTGTATGTTTATTTAATCCTAAAGATGTGAAACAACCAGCATCAATTAAACTTTCTAAAGTTTTACGATTAATACTTTTACCATAAGTTCTTTTAACAAAATCAAAAATATCTATAAATTTTCCTTTTTTTCTTTCTTCTAAAATGGTATTAACCGCACTTATTCCTACATTTTTAATATTAGTTAATGGATATCTAATACCAAATTCTTCAATTTGATAATCCATACTACTTAAATTAATATCTGGTTTTAAGATTTTAATATTTTCTAATTTACTTTCATAAATATATTCTTTAGTTTTAACTTCACTACCAATTACCATTGAAAGTAATCCTTTAATAAAATATTTTGGATAATTAGCTTTTAAATAAGCCATTTTATAAGCAATTATCGCATAAGCAACCGAATGAGCACGATTAAATCCATAAGAAGCAAATTTTAAAATTAAATCATATACTTTATTAGCCACTTCTTCACTATATCCTCTTTCGATACTTCTTTTTATAAATTTTTCTTTTTCTTCTAATAATACTTCTTCTTTTTTCTTACTCATAGCTCTTCTTAAAACATCTGCTTCTCCTAATGAATAACCAGCCATGACGCTTGCAATCTGCATAATCTGTTCTTGATAAACAATAATTCCATAAGTAGGTTTTAATATTTTTTCTAAATCCGGATGTAAATAATCTATTTTTTCTTTTCCTTGTTTTCTTTTAATATAAGAATCAATATTATTCATTGGCCCTGGTCTAAATAAAGCAATAGCTGCAAAAATATCTTCAAAGTTAGATGGTTTAAATTTTCTTAAAAAATTCATCATCCCTACTGATTCAAATTGAAAAATTCCTATTGTTTTAACATCCGTAAATATTTTTATTGCTTTTTCATCATTTAAAGGAATGGTATTAAAATCTATAGTTATCTTTTCATGTTTATTAATATCACTTATAACATCATTTATTAAAGTAAGATTACGAAGTGCTAGAAAATCCATTTTTAATAAACCAAGTTCTTCTAAATATTCCATTGAATATCCGGTTACATAAAAATCATTATGTGATTTATCTAATGGAATAACTTCATCTAAATCGCGATCAGCCATGACAATACCAGCTGCATGAATTGATGTATGCCTTTTTAAACCTTCAAATTTTAAAGCTATTTTATATAACTTCATTAATTCTTCATCAGTACTTAAATATTTTTTTAATTTAGGACTTTGATTATAATTTTCTAATAATGTCAATCTAGAATCAATAAAATGACAAATATGATCGATTATTTTTAAATCAATATCCATGGCTCTTCCAACATCTCTAATAGCTTGCTTTGCTCCTAAAGTTCCAAAAGTAATAATTGGTGCAACTCTTTTTATTCCATATTTATTAATACAATAATTAATTACTTCTTCTCTTCGATTATATTCAAAATCAATATCGATATCAGGCATGGTTATACGTTCAGGATTTAAAAATCTTTCAAATAATAAGTTATATTTTAAAGGATCAACATCAGTAATATTTAAACAATATGATACTAATGAACCAGCGGCACTACCACGTCCTGGTCCAACTAAAATACCTTGATCTTTCGCATATTTTACATAATCCCAAACTACTAAAAAATAATTACCAAAACCCATTTTCTTAATAACATTTAATTCATAACGTAAACGTTCAATATAAGCTTTATTAACAGTATTACCAAACAATCTACGAAGTCCTTCTTTACATAACATTTTTAAATAGTCATATGAACTCATATTATTAGGACATTCATATATTGGTAATAAGTTCTTATGAAATTCAATATTTAAATTACATAATTCATTAATACGATAATTATTAATTAAATCTTCTTCATTAATACTTTTTATTTCTTCAATTGTTTTTAAATACTTATTACTACTTTCAATATTAATATTATCAACTATTGTTCCTTCTCTAATCGCAATTAAATACTTAAGATAATCTTCATCTTTTTTATCAAGATATAAAATTTCATTCATATAAACTAAGTTATCACCAGATAAATTATTTCTTTCATCAATATTTTGATAACTCTTAAAAGTATATTTATATATTTTACTAATACTATCATATATATTTAATGAAGCATATGGAACAATACTAATTAAATCTTGATTATATTTTTGTAAATCATCAATCATTAAAGGTCTTTCTGAAGCAATGGTTGTTAATTTTAATAAATTACGATATCCTTTATCATTCATACAATATAAAACTAAAATATTATCTTCTATTTTTACTTCTAAACCAATAATTGGCTTAATATTATTACTTAAACATTTTTTATAAAATTCCATAACCCCATACATATTATTATCAGTTATAGTTAAAGTGTCATATCCATATTTTTTCGCATACTCTATTAATTCATCAATTTTAATTAAACTAGTTAACAATGAATTATGCGTTTTAATATATAAGGGAACATATTTCATATGACACCTCCTACTCATTCTTTCATAACAATTATAACATTTTTTAAATTTTTTTTAAATTATATTTGACTTATAACCAATATTATGATAAAGTTATAAGGCGTAGATATCTATTTGGAAGGAGAATTATGATGGCAAAAAAAGTTACTAAAAAGAAACCTTTATTTGGAAATAGAAGATCACATGCAATGAATGCAACTAGACATGCTCAAAAACCTAATTTACAAAAAGTAACATTAGCAGATGGTACTAAAGTAGTTATGAGTGCAAGAGAAATAAAAGCACTTAAAAAGAATAAATAAAAATATCTTTAAAAAATTTAAAGATATTTTTTTATATTTTTAATCTTTTTATCATCATTGGATTATTATCAATATATTTTTCATTTATTTTATAAACAAAATTTCTTTGTTCATCAAACATATTTGATTTAGTATCTCTAACTTTAACTATAATCTTTTTATCAAGTAATGGTTCAAACATTTCTTGATATATTAATTTTATTTTTCGCTTATTATTATGACAATGATAGAAAGTAACAAAAGCAATTACCATTTTTAAAGATTTATCTGATAGAATATAATGTAGAGTTTGTCTTTCTAAAATACTCAACTTATCATTAAGACTTGCTTCAATAGAATTAATAATATATTCTTTTTCTAACTCTATTTTTACGTTTTCTAACATATAGTATAAAAAATAAGATAAGGATAAACTTCATTATTTAATAAATACCACATACTAGTAGTCCTAGCGGTTCTTCCATTAACATCATAGTATGGGGGTGAATATACACAAAATAAAAATGAGCTATTTGGGATTTTATATAATAATCAGTCATTGTTTTTTCTTCCAATGGTTGATTTAAATAATTAAATAATCTTCCATATATTCATCGATTTTGGTGGCATCTATGCCTTCATCTGGGGGCACTTGTATATTATTAGAAAATTGAATGTAAACTTTATTAAGTCGATAATAGAAATCCATGGCTTGTTCGTCTTCCTTACTTAATAACCCTTTTGATAAAATACCATATAGTTTTCTTAAATTATCTTTGTTAATATCATGATTATCTAGTATATATTTATAACCACGATATAAATTAACAATTCTTCTTCTTCTTTCTAAGGAAGTTATTCCTTTATCTTTTTCATTAGTAACTATTTCATTAATAATTTCTACATCATCATTATATCCTTCAATTTCATTATTGAATTTAATTTCTTGGGAAAATAAAATTTTCTTAGAAAATTCTTTATCCATCATATAATTATTATTAGCTAAAAAAGATTCTAATTCTTCTTTTAAAATATCTAATTTATTACCATAAATATATAAGCGACGATTATCTTCAAGTTTTAAAGGTAAATATACTCACTGTAATCGTTTATTGGTATCCATAAATCACCTCATTAGTGATATTTATTATACATTTTATAATAAAAAAGGTAAAGTATTTCACTTTACCAAATTTTTTTGTTTTAAAAATGCTTCCATTTCTCTTAAAGCATCGCCTCTTAAAGGACGACATCTTTTATAATTTTCGGGATTTTCCATCATTGCTTTAGCCATCCCACTACAACTACCAAAACCACAAGCACCACAATTTAAACCAGGTAATAACTTTAAAAAATCTTCTTCTAAAGCATCTTTCTGATTTACATAAGCTTCAATATTAACTAAAATTATACTTGCAATCAACGCAATGCCCGTCATAATAATAATTCCCATCATTTTATGCACCCCTTACCACAATGTTCACAATCAGAACATTCTTTTGTTTTATTTTTCTTATATAAAATAATAGTAGCTATAAATATTAATAATAATACTAAATATCCCATTTAACCTCCATAACGACTAAATAATAAAGCCATAATCGCAGCTGTAATTAAAGCAATGGGCGCACCTTTAAAACATCTAGGAATATGTGATGTTTCCATTCTTTCTCGAATGCTTGCGAAAAGATACATAACTAAAGTAAAACCAATACTACTACCAATACTAAACACTAAGGTTTGTAAAAAATTATATTCATTATTAACATTTAATAAAGCAATCCCTAAAACCGCACAATTAGTTGTTATGAGTGGTAAATAAATACCAAGGGCTTGATGTAATGAAGGAAAATATTTTTTTAGTAATAACTCTATTACTTGCACCATGGAAGCAATAATAAGAATAAAAATGATTGTTTTTAAATAGGTTGTATCAGTTGGAACTAAAATATAATGATAAATGAGATATGTTAAAATGCTTGAAATAGTAACAACAATACTTACAGAAATACCCATTCCTATCGCATTTTTTTCCCGATCAGATGTACCAATAAAAGGACATATACCTAAAAAGTTAGTTAAAATAATATTACCTGTTAAAATACTTGTAATAAATATATCAATTAGATTCAAGTTTACCACGTCCTTTTCTATTTCTAATAGCATTAAAAATTCCAACTAATAAACCTAAAGTTAAGAAAGCACCTGATGGACTAGCTAAAATATTTATTGGAAAGATTGGAAGATTAATAACATTAATATATTTTAATTTACCAATCTCCAATACTTCACTTAAACCATCTATTAAAGTAATCGTATTAGTACCAAATATTTCTCTAATAAACCCAATTAAACTTAAAGCTAAAGTAAAGCCTATCCCAATACCAATCGCATCCAAAATACTTTGTCCAACACTTTTTTTAGAAGCTACGGTTAATGCCCTACCTAACACAATACAATTAACAACAATCAAAGGTAAATAAATACCTAAAGCTTTATGTAAAGTTGGAACATATTCTTTTAATAATAATTCAACAATCGTAACAAAAGTTCCAATGATTAAAATATAGACAGGAATTCTAACACTTTCGGGAATTAATTTTTTAATTATTGAAATAACAAAGTTAGAAAAAAGTAAAACAACTAAAACACAAAACCCCATAATATAAGAACTTTCAAATTTATTAGTAACTGCTAAAGTAGGACATAATCCAAGTAATAAAACAAAAGTTGGATTTTCTTTAATTATTCCATTAATTATTGTTTTCATAATTACTCCTTTCTATTTAGTTAAACTATAAACTAAATATAATAATGTTGAACAAATTAAAGCAGTAATGGTTAAAGCTAAAATACCTTTTATTTTTTTATTCTGCATATCCACTCTCCTTATAATCAGCTAAAGTATTAATAACCATTTTCTTAACAGCCGTTGAACTTATTGTAACACCACTAATGGTATCTACTTTTTCAATTGTTTCTTGCTCTCTAATAAGTTTATCAATATAATTAGCATCAATTATTTTTTGGAAATAAGAATCATTTTGTTCTAAAATATCAATTGTTTTAATTAAACCATCATCAATTACAATTCTAGCTTTTATTTTACCTGAAAATCCTTTTTGCGTAACAGTATAAGTTACTACTTTATCAACTACATTTTTAGAAACTATTTCAAAATTTGGATCTTTATTATCAGTTTCATCTTCTTTGACAAAAGTATTACCAATATAACAACCAATTAATAAAATTAATGCCCAAGCAAGGAAGAAAGATAAAATAGATTTATTAAAATTAAAACGCGCTTTTGAACCAATCCGATCAAGAATAAAGACAAACATATTCATTGTTAAAATACTTGTTAAAACACCTTCGGGATATGGGGTTAAATAACGAAAGATAACAGTTAAAATACCCAAAAATAAACCATAAAGAACTTGACCAATTGGGGTGGTTGGACTAGTAACAGGATCAGTTGCCATAAAGATCGCACCAAACATTAATCCTCCACTTAATATTTGAAATAATGGATACCAAATACCTAAACCATGCATTGAACCAATCATATAAGTTATAGCAAAAACAGTGGCAACATAAATAACTGGTATTTTCCACTTAATGACTTTAGTAATTGTTAAATAAATAAAACCAAGAATACAAAATAAAGCACTTGTTTCACCTAAAGCACCAGGAATCGTTCCTAAAAAGAAATCCCATAAACTACCATAAGGACGAACTAGTGTATTATAAGTCCCAATACCATCTACTAAAGCTACATTAGATAAAGGTGTAGCTGAAGAAATAGTATCGATTTCATAACTATTTAAATATCCACCATTAGTACTAATTACCCCACCATAAATAGTCATAACAAATAAGCAACCAATTAAAGCGGGATTAAAAATATTATTACCAAAACCACCATATAACATTTTACCTATAATAGTAGCAATTATCCCACCAATAATTAAAGCATAAATAGGTGTATTAATTGGTAATACTAAAGCAAGAAAAAGACCAGGGAAAATACTGTAAGAATGCATTATATAAGTTTTTAAATTATGACCTTTTTTTCCTAAACAAATTCTTACATATAAAATTTCCGTTAATATTGTTGTTAAACAAGAAATTAAAATAAAGATTAAAGGATATATTAAACCTATAAAATCAGTTTTATCTTTAACAAATGGAATAACACCATTTTTAATAAAACTAAAGATAATAATTGGTATTAAAGCTATTAATAAATGAAACATCATTTTACTAGTACGATTTTTATCTTTTATATAAGGGCCTGTATGTAAATGAAACTCTTTCATTAATTTACCTCCCCTCGAACGTGGGCTTTAGCTTTTTTGACGTATTCGCGAACATTTATTTTTGATGGACAAATGTATGAACACAATCCACATTCAACACAACGTTCACATTCTAATTCTTTTAAACGCAAAGTATCATTAATACGATCTTTAATTAAAACTGGAGATAATTTCGCAGGACATACTTGCACACATTTACCACATCTTAAACATTCAATTGGTGGTATATCAATAGTATCTTTAACTACTAATACACAATTTAAATTAGTACTAATAATTAAATCATCACTTGATAAAGCAAGTCCCATCATTGGACCACCAGCTATAAACTTAATATCTTTATTTCGTTTATAACCCTCAATAAATTCTATTACTTCACTAGCTGGTGTTCCAATCTTAACTAAAACATTTTGTGGCTGTTTTAACATTTCACCTGTAAAAGTTACTACTCTTTCAATTAATGGTTTATCTAATTTTAATGCTTCATAAATCGCATAAATAGTAGAAACATTATTAACAATAATACCTTTTTCTATTGGTAATTTATTATAAGTAACTTTCTTTACTCTTCTTATTAATTCTCTTTCCCAACCCATTGGATAAAGATTAGGAACTTCAACTAATTTAATTCTCAAATAAGTACCAATAAAATTATTAATAATATTTTTTAAAGTATTATCACCTTTTTTAATAGCAATAATACCTTCTTTAATATTATTAATTTCCATAATCGCATCTATTGCTTCTAATGTTTCTTCACATTTTTCTTTAATAATCATATGATCTGCTGTTATATATGGTTCACATTCTACCGCATTAACTATTAAAGTATCTATTTTTTGATTAGTATTATATTTTACATAGGTAGGAAAACCTGCCCCACCCAAACCAACAATTCCACAATTCTTAATTATCTCAATAAATTCTTCTTTGGTAAGATCACTAATCTTTTTTCTAATATTATATCCATCTTCAATCTTTTCTTTAAAATCGTTTTCAATCACCACACATTTAACCTTTTCACCATTTAAATATAATTTTTCCTCAAAATCAACAACTGTTCCACTAACACTAGAATGAATAGGAATTCGAAAATTTCCTTTTCGTTTACCAATGATACTCCCTTTAAATACATAATCACCTTTTTTAACTGCTACCGTAATATTAGTATCATTTTGACAAATAAGTGGTATATAAACATATTTAGGTTTATTATATACTTTGATCTTATCAGTAATTGACATATCTTTAAATTTTGGTATCTTTTGTCCCGGCATAAAACCACTCCATTCTATTGTTATTATACCTTTTTTTAAACTAAAATAAAAGGGGATAATGTCAAATTTACATTTATGTTATATTTATTGACATTATTCTCATTATCATTTACGTTTTTTATTATTCAAGCCATAATGCATATAAATAACCTTTAAGGTCATCACTCCAACTTCCACTCATTCCTGCCATAATATAATAACTACCATTATATGAAGATATATCTAATGTTATTTCTTCAAAGTTTGGTGATGATGGTGCATAAACTTTAGCAGTTGCATAACTTAATCGTCTCAAAGAATATTGAATAATTCCAATCCCCATTGTATAATACTGATAATTACTAACGGTTTTAACTAAGGCTTTTAATTTCGTATAATTGGGTAGGTGAAGGATTTGGTTCAAATACAATGCTTGTGATAGAAGCGCTTGTCTTTATCCATATATCACCTGCCGTACCAGAAGGTTGAGATACTTGATTAAATACTTTATAACCTGGATTTCCTGCATAAGTACCAGTTACCCCACCTATATTTACTCCTTGTTTTATACTTGATGCTAATGATGGGTCTAATTGAGCAGTTATCGTTCCACCACTTGTATATCCAGCTGGAATAGTTCTTGTTCGGGTTGTACTACCACTAATTGTTAAAGTTGCACTTTGACTCCCATTATTAGCCATGGTTCCAGTTTGTAAGCCATTTGCATTATAAAATGTTTTACCACTTAATACATCACCTGTACCTGCTGTTCCACTTAATGCTCCACAATAAATTCCGTTACTTACTCTTTCTACTATTAAATCCCTTCGGCATTTTCAAATACTTTTCCGCTTACAAAATTTTTATATTTCATTTCTAAATTTTCATCGGTGACATCCATACCTTCTTCGGGAAAATCATTAAATTCATTAGTTGCGAGAAAAAGGTCAACTGCTGTAAAAATACTTCTTACACTTTCTTTATAAGCATTCTTCCTTGTTCCATCAATTATTCCAACAATAATAGGAACCGTTATAAGCGCAACTACACTCATAATTACAAGAACTGCCAATATTTCAATTAAAGTAAATCCCTTTTTCTTTTTTGATACTTTTTTCTTTTCCATATTATCACCATTCCTTATACTAATATATTATCACAAATTACAATCACATTATTATTTTTAACCTTTTGGGTTTTTTTATTGCCTTATAAATAAAAATAGATAAGATTATTTTTAATCTTACCTATAATTATATTTTTATTCTAATATTTATTTAATAAAAATGGCTTTTTTACCATATACATAAGCAAATCCGTCATTGTGATTTGTTCCATAATTAGATAAAACAATAGTTATCGTTACCGTATCTCCATCTACTTCAATTTTACTAATAGATACACTACAATTAATATATCTCCCATCATATGAATTTAAAGATACACTACCAATTCCCGTTCCATAAGGAACTGTTATATAATAACTATCCCGTCTATCTGAATCTCCAGCATCATAATATCTTTTATATAAACGAAGTTCAACTAATACTATCGATGGATTAAAATTAACACCACTAATAGACCAAGTTAAAGTACGTGTTGTAATTCCAGAACTACCAGTATAAAATAGTGTTACATCTGATGTTGGTATATAGGTATATGTATCTTTCAATTGGGCGGTGCCATTTACACCAAAAATGCTTTTTCCAGATACAATATTTTCAGATTTTAAATTAGAATCTCCTTTTACATATCCACTTCCATTATGATATCCAGCTTGGATTGTTTGATTGGTTGTACCTGGTGTTATTATTACTTGACCTCGATTTGTCATTGTCCCTGTAACTTTATTACCATTTACATATGCGG
>JAAYOI010000070.1 GCA_012520435.1 Mollicutes bacterium | reverse complement strand
TGATATCCATAATTCTGGTATTTTTGCTTTTACTTGCAATGGTGGTCATGGAGATAGTAATCACACCTTCCGTCTTGTTGTTTCTGGTTTTATTCCATCTTAATAATATTTTTATTAAAAGTAATTGCTATTTTCCATTATTTAATATATAATTAATACTATAAAAACGATGAACAAGAAGAGTAAATTACAATTATTTATAGAGAGCAAATGATTGGTGGAAATTTGTAATAATTGTAATTGAAGGTAGCTTGGGAGTTGAATATCTAAGTAAATAGGATATTCCGTAAATATGCGTTAAATATTTGAGGTTATAATTATAATAATTATAACGAATTAAGGTGGTACCACGTGAACTACGTCCTTATAGGATGTAGTTTTTTAATAAAAAAGGAGAAAGGTAGTATGAATTTTGAGGAATGTAAAAAAGTTTTTGAAGAATTTATTAATAATTATGATTTAAATAATGAAAAAATAAATTTAAAGTATTTACACACTTTTAGAGTAGTTGATTTTAGTGAGAAAATTGCTAAATCATTAGGATTATCAAATGAAGATATTGAAATTGCTAAAGTGATAGGATTATTACATGATATTGGTCGTTTTGAACAAATTAAAATTTATGATACTTATGATGATTCAATTTCTGTTAATCATGCTCATTTAGGAGTAGAAATATTAAAAAAAGATAATTATATTGATAATTATATTAAAGATGAAGAAAATAAAAAAATAGTTTTAAAAACTATTTTAGAACACAATAAACTAAAAATAGAAGATAATCTAGATAGAAGAACAGAAATGTTTTGTAAACTTATTAGAGATGCTGATAAATTAGATATTTTAGAAATGTTTACTAAAAAAATATTTATAATTGAAGATAATAATGAAAAAATTAGTCCTAAAGTATTAGCAAGTGCTTTAAGTAAGAAAAGTGTTAATAATAAAGATATTATTACTAAAATGGATTATTATATAAATAAAATAAGCTTAGTTTTTGATCTTAATTATCCATATAGTAAACAATATGTTCATGATAATGAAATGATTACTTTTATAATTGATGAATTGATTAAGAAAAAGGAACAAGAAAAAGATAATTTACTTTTAATAAAAAACATTGTTATAACTTATTTAAGTAATAAGGAGGTATAAAATGTTAGATAAAAAGTATAATCATTTAGAAGTTGAAAAAGATAAATATAAGAAATGGTTAGAAGCTGGATATTTTAAAGCTGGCGATTTAAGCAAAAAACCTTTTTGTATTGTTATTCCACCACCAAATGTAACTGGTAAATTACATTTAGGTCATGCTTGGAATACAACGTTACAAGATATTATTATCCGTTATAAGCGAATGGATGGTTATGATGCTTTATGGTTACCAGGTATGGATCATGCGGGGATTGCTACTCAAGCCAAAGTTGATGCGAAATTAAGGGATATGGGAATTAATCCAAGAGAAATGGAAAGAAGCGAATGGCTTAAGCATGCTTGGGCTTGGAAAGAAGAATATTCTCAAAATATTCGTGAACAATGGGCTAAATTAGGTCTTAGTTTAGATTATAGTAAAGAACGTTTTACTTTAGATGATGGACTTAGCGATGCGGTTAAACATGTTTTTGTAACATTATATAATAAAGGATATATTTATCGGGGAGAACGTATTATTAACTGGGATCCTGAAGCTATGACCGCTTTATCTAATGAAGAAGTTATTTATAAAGAAGTTGAAGGGGCTTTTTATCACATCAAATATATGTTAGAAGATGGTAGCGGTTATTTAGAAGTGGCAACCACTCGTACTGAAACTTTATTTGGTGATACAGCGGTTGCTGTTAATCCAAACGATGAAAGATATAAACATTTAATTGGTAAAAAAGTTGTTTTACCAATTGTTAATAAATTAATTCCGATTATTGCCGATGAATATGCTGATATGACATTTGGAACAGGTGTTGTTAAAATCACACCAGCTCATGATCCAAATGATTTTGAAGTTGGTAATCGTCATAATTTAGAGCGTATTATTGTTATGAATCCAGATGGAACGATGAATGAAAAAACTGGTAAATATGAAGGTATGGATCGTTTTGAATGCCGAAAAGCAGTTGTTAATGATTTAAAAGAAGCAGGATTATTAATTGATATTAAGAAACATAAACATGCGGTTGGTCATAGTGAACGAAGTGATGTAATGATTGAACCATATTTATCAAAACAATGGTTTGTTAAAATGGATGCTTTGGCTAAAGCCGTTATTGAAAACCAAAAAACCGATAATAAGGTAAATTTTGTACCAAAACGTTTTGAAAAGATTTTCCTTCATTGGATGGAAAATGTTCATGATTGGTGTATTTCTCGCCAATTATGGTGGGGTCATCAAATTCCTGCTTGGTATCGTGGCGATGAAGTTTATGTTGGTTATGAAGCACCAGAAGGAGAAGGTTGGGTTCAAGATCCTGATGTTTTAGATACTTGGTTTTCTTCAGCACTATGGCCATTTTCTACTTTAGGTTGGCCAAATAATCTAGATAAACGTTATTTTCCTAATGATGTTTTAGTAACTGCTTATGATATTATTTTCTTCTGGGTTTGTCGTATGGTTTTCCAATCAATTGAATTTACTCATGAACGTCCATTTAAAGAAGTTCTTATTCATGGTTTAATTCGTGATAAAATTGGCCGTAAAATGAGTAAATCCCTTGGTAATGGTGTCGATCCAATGGATGTTATTGATACCTATGGTGCTGATGCTTTAAGATTTTTCTTAGCTACTTCTTCAGCTCCAGGTCAAGATTTACGTTATGATGAAGAAAAAGTTAAAGCTTGTTGGAACTTTATTAATAAATTATGGAATGCTTCACGTTTTGTTTTAATGAATTTAGAAGATTTTAAAGAAAGTGATTATGCTTTAAACTTAAGTCTTAGTGATAAATGGATTTTAAGTAAATTAAATAAAAAAATTAAAAAAGTTCGCAAACATATGGAACGTTATGAATTTAATGTTGTTGGTTCAGAATTGTATAGTTTTGTTTGGGATGAATTTTGTGATTGGTATATTGAACTTTCTAAAATAAATATGAATAACACAACTAAATCAATATTAATTTATACTTTATCTTGTATTTTAAAAATGTTACACCCATTTATGCCATATGTTACTGAAGAAATATATACTAAATTATTTAAAAATGAATCTATTATGATTAGTTCATATCCAGAGTTTAATAAAGAACAAATTTTTGAAAGAGAAGAAGAAATGTTAAATAATATTATTGAATTAATTAAAAAAATACGTCGTATAAAATTAGAAAATAATATTGGTAAAGATTATTATTTAGTTTTTGAAGATGAGGAATTAATTAGTAATAATATAGAATTGATAAGTAAAATATTGAAATTAGAGTATACTAATATTATTAACCAAAAAGAATTCAATATTAATAATTGTCTTAATTATGATTTAACATTTAATAACAAAAAAGTTAGTATTTATTGCCAAAAAGAAATTAAAGTAGATCAAGAAGAATTAAAGAAAAAGGCTGAAAGTTTAAAAAATTCGATTGCTAGACGTAAAAATTTATTAGTTAATGAAAATTATCTTAAGAAAGCACCACCAGCAATAATTGAAAAAGAAAGAAAAAGTTTAATGAAAGAAGAACAAGAATTAGTTAAAATTTTAGAAAAATTAATTAATAAAGAAAGTATAAAGCAACAATTTATGTAAATAATAGTATTGAAACTATTAAAATTAAATATAGTTTTACATATTTTTACCAAAAAAAGTTAGTTTTATATTGACTAGGTAAAGAGATATGTGATATATTAAATACGATGAATATAAGAGGAGGTAAGTAGAATGAAAATGAATAAGCGAGGTTTTACATTAATTGAGTTGTTAGCTGTTATTGTTATCTTGGCAATTATTGCCCTTATAGCAACTCCATTAATATTAAATGTTATTGATGAAGCTAGATTAGGAGCAGCAAAAAATAGTGCCTATGGATATGCAAGTGCCGTTGAAAATTACCTAGCATTCGAACAATTAAATCCTGAGAGTACAGTTGATTTAGATGGTTCTTTTACTGAAACTAATGTAGCTATTAAAGGAACTAGACCAACAGATGTTTCATTAACATTATCAAAAGGTGCTATTGTTGGTGGGTATATGATAATCGATAAATACTATATTGAATTTGATAATGATGGAAAAGTATCGACTGCAACTAAAACAGATGTAACAGCTATAGAATAGTAAAAATAATTGATAACAAAGTTATCAATTTTTTTGTATTTTAATAAAGTATCAATTACTTTATTTTTTTAAATAAATATTGTATAATCATAATATGGAGTGATAATATGAGCAAAATAACATTAGTAGTACCATGTTATAATGAAGAGGAAGTTTTACCACTATTT
>JAAYOI010000069.1 GCA_012520435.1 Mollicutes bacterium | reverse complement strand
TTAAATTGGGAAGACTTTTGGAAGAATAATGAAAACAATAAAATATATTTAATCCATGCTAAAGACAATATACCTTTTCATTCGGTTATATTCCCATCATTGTTATTAGCTACAAATGATAATTATAAATTACCAGATAAAATAGTTTCAGATGAATATATAACTATAGAAGGAGAAAAACTTTCAAAGAGCAAAGGTAATTATATTACATTAAGGCATTTATTAGATAATTATCCAGTTGATTCAATTAGATATTATTTTAGCATTAATAATCCAGAGACAAGAGATTTTAATTTTACATATGAAGGCTTTATTAATTCTATCAATGGGGAATTATTAGGTAAATGGGGTAATTTTGTAAATAGAACATTACAATTTATTAATAAGTCTTTTGATGGTGAATTAAGTAGCGATAGCATTGATGAAAATCTAGAAAATAAATTAAAAGAACTATATGATGTAGTTGGTAAAGACATTGATAATGGAGACACAAAGGATGGATTATCAAAGATATTTGATTTTATAAATTATTCTAATAAGTATTTTGATGAAAATGAACCTTGGAAATTAGCAAAAGAAGATACAAATAAATGCGAAGATATCTTATATAATTGCTGTAATATTATATTAAATATTAATAATTTATTAAAACCATACTTTATTGAAACGACAAAAAGTGTAGAAAATTATTTAAATGCTAGTATTAATGAATGGTATTATAAAAGACTAAATTTTGTAAATTTATCTAAAGAAATAAATCCATTGTTTATAAGATATGATAAATCTAAAATAGAGGAAGAAAAATCAAAATTAAATCAAAATAAAAAATCGAATAAATAGAGGCAGGGACACTGCCTTTTTTGTTATGTCCAACTCCAGAGAGAAAGAACCTTTATGAGCGAGTTAGAGAGGCATATAACAACGGGTATGACTTTATAGTAATCGTAGATGAAGAACACCTAAATAAGACTGTTAAAGCCGAATCTATCATTGATTTTATAGATCCTAAATATATCGTTAGAGTAAGTGCAACAACAAAAACAAATAAAGAAGCTGAATATATTGAAATAGATGAATTAGATGTTATAAATGCAGGGCTAATTACAAGAGCGTTATATATAAATGAAAATGTTACTAATGAAAAGGTATTAACTAATGAACATGAATATTTATTAGATTTAGCTATTAATAAAAGAAAAGCAATTAAAGAAGAATATTTAAATAGAAATATTCAAGTTAATCCTTTAGTAATAATTCAGTTACCAAATAAGTCAGAAGAGTTAATTAAACAACTTGAAGATTTATTAGAAGAAAAAGGATATTCATATAATAGAAAAAATCTTGCAATATGTTTAGCTGCTAGAAAAGAAAATCTTGAAGATATAGAAAATAATGAATCTCATCAAGCAGTGTTGATTATGAAACAGGCTATTTCAACAGGCTGGGACTGTCCTAGGGCTAAAATACTTGTTAAACTTCGTGATAATATGAGTGAAGATTTTGAAACTCAAACAATTGGAAGAATTAGAAGAATGCCTCAAGCTCATCATTATGAAAACACATTATTAGATAATTGTTATTTATATACTTTCGACGAAAAGTATGAACAATCAGTTAAACAAGAACTTGGTAAGAATGCTAAAAATGCTAAAGTGATTTTCTTAAAGCAAGAGTATAAAGATTTTGTGTTAAAGAAAATGAGTATTGAAAGCGACTTTGATGGATTTGATGATAGGGAAACTTTTAATATTTTATATAAATATTATGTTGATAAATACAATCTTACAAGCTCTAAGAAGAATAATAAAACTATATTAGAAGCTAATGGTTATGTATTTAAAGATACAATTGATAATTACATTGTAAAAGGAAAATTCATAAGATTAGATGAAATACAGGATGCACAAAGAATGAAAGTGGAATCAGCAGTTAATCCTTCAAAGAATGGATATGAATATAGAGATTCTATTACAGAAATAGCATCAAAAATTGGAATAAGATATGATAGAACAAAACTAATGCTTGAAAGATTATTCTTAAAGAGTAAATTATTCTCAAAGAAATTCGTTGATTTATCGTTATTAGAGTTTTATGCATTTATTATCAATAATCACGACACAATTAAACATGATTTTGAAGAAGCAGTTAATCAAAAAGCTAGACAAATGAAAATGAAGCTAGAGGGTATTAAAGAATCTAATTGGAGAATGCCACAAGAGGATTATATTAATTATGATCCACAAATGAAAGATACAACTGTATATGAAAAGAATACATATAAAGAGTATCCAAGTAGTAGAGTAAAATCTAGATCAGAAAGCATGTTTGAATTCTATTGTGAAACCAGCGATAATATTAAATGGTTCTATAAGAATGGGGAATCAGCAGATAATTATTTCTCAATCGTTTATGTGAATGCAGTACAAAAGAAATTTCATTTTTATCCAGACTATATTATTTGTGATAAGAATGATAAAATATGGATTATAGAAACAAAAGGTGGAGAAAGTGCAACAGGAGAATCTAAGAATATAGATATTAAAGTTGAAAATAAATTTTTTGAACATTTTGGTTTTAAAGTAGTAGATATGATAGGTGAATATGAATTATTATCATTATCATTTGAAGGAACTAATCCTAAATTTAATGATAATGCTAGAAAAATGAAAATAGATAATAAAGAATTTACTATTTATTATAGTCCTGAATGTCCATTTATAATTAACTGTTTAAATGAAGTAATGGAATATGCTAAAGAAAATAATATATCACTTAATGTTATTAAGATAGATACATTAGAAAAAGCTAAAAATGTACCATGTGTATTTAATAATTGGGCTAATTTTTATAAAGGGAAATATATATCAAATACTTTATTAAATAAAAATAGTTTTGAGAGAATAATAAAATAAAAAAATTTAATTAGAGTAGACAAAATACTTCCTACATATAAGTTACACTTAAATTGTAGGAGGTTTTTATATGGAAAGAAATATAAAAAATTTTGAATATTTAAAAAATATTATCACAATAAAAAATTTAAAATTTTATAATTAAACTATAGTTACTTTATTTACTTTATTTATATAATTATGATATAATTAATTTGGAATTGAATTAATTAATAATAAATAGAAAGAAGAGGTAAAAAATATGAATGAAACAAAAAAAATGATAATTACAATTGCAGTAATAT
The DNA here is from genome assembly GCA_012520435.1 of Mollicutes bacterium. Classification (GTDB taxonomy): domain Bacteria; phylum Bacillota_I; class Bacilli_A; order RF39; family UBA660; genus JAAYOI01. The sequence continues at coordinate 7,930 of JAAYOI010000069.1, read as the reverse complement.
GTTTATTAGTATTAGCAATTCCTTTAGCGTATTTCTATACTTATTCACAAGGGGAAAAAGTAATTAAAAAGGTTGATAATTTAATTGCAAGTAATGAAAAATCTTTAATTTTTATAGGGCGACCAACATGTTCATATTGTAATTTATTACAACCTTCTTTAGATAGACTTGCCCAAGACTATAATTTTGAATATGCTTATGTTAATATTGATGAATTAAATGATAGCCAATATGAACGAGTTGTTAAAAAGTTTGGACAAGATCCTAATACTTTTGGAACTCCTTATTTAGCTGTTGTTGAAAGTGGAAAAAAAGTAGGAGAACAAAAAGGTTATGTTGAAGAAGAAGTATTATTTAATTTTCTTCAAGAAAAAGGCATAATAGCTAATGATGTGACTTATGTTGAAGAAGAATCTAATTTAAATAAAATAAATTATCAAGAATATAAAGAATTATTAAATAAAGGAGAAAAAGCAATTCTCGTTATTGCTCGAACTGGATGTGGTGCATGTACTGCGGCTAAACCAGATTTAGAAGCAATTGTTGCAGAATATAATATTCAAATAAATTGGTTTGATCTTATAAAAATTAATTCTAATGAAGAAGGCGAAAAATTTTTAGATTCATTAGATTATTATAGAAATAATGAATGGGGAACTCCTTTAACCTTAATCATTGAAAATAAAAAAGTAGTTGATGCATTTAATGGTTATTATAATAAACAAGCTTATGTTGATTTCTTTAGAACCAATGGTTTTATTAAATAGGCAAAGGAGGAAAAATGAAAAAAAGTATTGTTTATAAGAAAGTTAAAGAATTTAAAAGAAAATATCCTCTTACCGTTGCATGGCGTATTAAAGCACATTCTAAAGTTATCGATATTCATTTAAATGAAGGCGAAGAAGTATTTTATGCTTTTGCTGCTCAAAAGGGACCTACTAATCTTAATGTAGCAACCACATATGTTGTAGCTTTAACTAACAAAAGAATTTTATTAGCTCATAAAAGATTATTTTTTGGATATTTCTTTATAGCTATTACTCCTGATCTATTTAATGATTTAAATATTGAAGCAAGTGTTTTCTGGGGTAAAGTCCTTATTGATACAGTTAAAGAAGTTGTTAGTTTAACTAATATTCAACGACAAGCATTACCAGAAATTGAAACAGAAATCAGTGAATATATGATGCGTGAAAAGAAAAAATATGCTGCCTATATTGCAGCTCGAAATAGTGGGAATCAATGATTACCGCTATTTTTTATTCGTTGAAAAAATAATAAAAATATGATATCATGATTAAAGTAGTAAGGAGGCCAAACATGAAGAAACTTTTTAAGATGTTGATTATTTTATCACTTATTTATTTAGTAATTCAAATGGGATTTAAATATTTTGGTTTTGGACATAATATTAATTATCAAATTGAAAAAGATGGCCTTATTTTTAATATAGAAGAAAAATATACAGCTAATCGTAAGCGAGAAATAAATAATTATTATTTTAATATCAAAGTTGATGATTCTCTTTTTTCATTTCAAACTTATGAAAATTTTAATTATAGTGACATGGTTGTTAAAGATATAAAATACTATAAAGATGAAAAATACGAATGTTTATTACCTATATTTTTAAAAGATAAAATTATATTTGATTTTTTGTGTAAATATAATAATGAAATTACTTATTACTACAATTTAGTTGGTCAAAATGAAGATTTAGATAATTTTGTTAATAACATTAATGAAAAAAAGTATGACATTAAAAATTGGATTGATGATAAAAATGAACCTATTATTAGTCCCCCTATTACAGTTTATCAAAAAAATATTTTAAGTAATCATATTGTTGGTGTTAATAATTACCGAGGTATTTTTACTATTAATAATTTAAATCTTAAAAAAGTAGTTAATATTGAATTATTTCAAAAAGATATTTATGAACGAAAAATAAGTGCCATTGTAGGGAAATATTATGTAACTGCTGATTATGAACAACCATTTGAATTTGATCGCTTTTATATTGTTGATTTAACATCCAACAAACCAAAAACAGTTAATAATCCTAGAAAAATATCATTTGATTCTTATATTCAAGGCAGTATAAATAATTTATTATTCCTTTTTGATCGTGAAAATAAACGTCAATATCAAATTAATCCTAAAACTAATAAAATTGTTGAAGTTGGAAATGAGGATATGGGAATAAGAGTTTATGATAATGGTAATTGGTTAAAGATAGAAGCTAATGAAGCTGTAGAAAATGAAATTTTATTTAAAGATAATCAAGAAACTACTAGTGATGAAGTTTATGCTAGAATTGATAAGATAGGAAATGTGTTATCAGGTTATTATTACTATTACCAAAAAAAGGGAAAAGAATATAAAGTATATCGTGTGAATATTCAAAACCCTGATTTCAAAATTTATTTATTTTCTACAAAACAAATAGATGATATTCAATACGTTCGTGATTATATATATTTTAGTGAAGATAATGAAGTAAAATATTATCATGATAAAACAGGGGTTAAAACATTATTTAAAAATGATGAATTTGAATTTAATAAAAGTCTTTTCTATAGTGTATTTTTGCAACAATAATCACCTCTTCATATAATATAATGAGGTGACTTAAATGTATAAAATTTATTATGTTCAATATGGAGAAACAATTGAAGATATTGCTAGAAAAAATATTATTACCGTTGATAAATTAAGAAAAACAAATAACCTTGGTATGGATTATGAAGTTAGAGCTGGAGAACAATTGGTAGTGCCAACTGATAGTCAACAGTTATTTGATACATATATTGTTATACAAGGGGATACTTTATATGATATTGCTAGCAAATATAATGTAACGGTTGATAATCTTGCTCTTTTAAATGGCTTAGATAAACAAGATTATATTTATCCAGGACAAGAAATATTGGTACCTAAAAGTGATGTTAAATTTTATATAACTAATCCCGGTGATACCCTTGTATCAGCTGCTGATATTTTAGAAACTAATGTTGAAGAACTTATTGCTCAAAACAAGATAATATATTTATTACCAGAACAATTATTAACTTATAAAAAGGAGAAATAATTTAAAATCTCTTTTTTTTTATTTATTTATGTTATATAATTATATTGTTAGGAAAGTGATTGTTATGAAAAAAGTATCATTGTTATTGTTTAGCATCATAATATTAATGGTAGGTTGTTCAAACAAATTAACAACCTATAAAGAAATCAATTATAAAAAACTTAATGAGATGTTTGCTAATAAGGAAGATTTTATTTTATATGTAGGATCTTCAGAATGTCCAAAATGTGCTTTATATACGATGGCTTTAAAACGTGTTATTAAAAAATATCAAGTTGAAGTTTATTATATTGATATATATAAACTTAATGTAGAAGAACAAGATGAATTAGCAGATAAATTTAATTTAGATGGTGTGCCAATGACCCTATTTATTGTTGATGGTGAAGAAAAAACACCAAGTAATCGAATTAGAGGAAATCAAACTTATGACAAAATTGTTGCTAGTTTTAAAAAGAATAATTACATTAAATAAGGGGTGTTATAATGGATGACATTTTTAAAGATGATCCACAAAACATTTTTAATCCTCCTTTTAGTGTTATTGAAACTTATGGCGAGGATTTAACGAAAAAAGAATATATTACTAATCCAGCAATTGCTCGTGAAAGTGAAATGAAAAAATTAGTTATTATTTTATTAACTCCTGAAAAATCGGCAATATTAGTAGGTAAACCAGGAATTGGAAAAACGGCTATTGTTGAAGGTTTAGCATATCTCATTCAAAAAAATGAAGTGCCAGATGTTTTAAAGGGATATCGCATTATCAAATTAAATTCAACATCATTAGTTGGTACGATTAATATTAATGGTCGTACTGAAAATATTATGAATATTTTTGTTGATGAATTAAAGAAAATGAGTAAAGTTATTGTTTTTATTGATGAAGTACATACTTTAATTGGTGGTCGTGAATCAGGACCAATGGATTTAGCTAACATGTTAAAACCAGCTTTAGATAGAGGGGATGTTAAGGTTATTGGTGCAACAACAAACGAAGAATATAATTCGTATGTTATTCGCGATCGTGCTTTCTTAAGACGTTTTGAGAAAATTGATGTTTTAGAACCCGATTCTGAAACAACCGTAAAAATTTTATTAGAATCACTCCCTAAAATAGAAAAACAAACAGGCATTAACTTTAAATATAATGAGTATATTACTAAGCTATTGATTGAATCAATTGTAAGTGCTACTTCCGAATATAAAAGAGTATATGGTTTATCAGCAATGTATCCTGATATTGCGTTTTCGGTTTTAACGCAAAGTTTTTCCCATGCTTTATTTAATAATAAAAAAGAAGTAGATATTTTAGATGTTTATAATGCTATTAAAACTAGTAAACGAATATATCCTGATAGTATTGTTAAAGAACTTGCAGCTTTTCGTGAAAAGTTTCAAAAATTATGCGAAGAAGAAAATATTGTTTTACCAATTGTTAAACTTGAAGATATTCAGACTACCGAAGATACGTATTAATGTGTATTTTTTCATCGTAAATTTCATATAATTAAAGTATAAAATTGTTGAATAAAAATAATTATGTTAAACTATATGTAGGAGTGGTAGAATGAATAAACGCGATATTCCATTGAAGAATTATTTTATATTAGGTATTATAGTAATAGTAACTGTTATATTAACTTTTTATCTTGCATCTTGGTATAAAACTTCTAAAGGATATCAAATGCAAAATGCAGTTATTACGAATGTATTATCCGCTATTAGAGTTGAAGATATTGATAATTATCTAATTGATAATCCTAATATTATTATTTATATCGCATCAAGCAAAGATGAAAAAATTAAAGATTTTGAAAAAGACTTTAAAAAATTTATTTTAAAACATGAAATTATCGATGAATTTGTTTATTTAGATACAAGTACTATTACTAATGATAATGATTATCAAAAGATTGAAAAACATTTTTCTACTACTTTAGCTAAAATTACTAAAAAAATTAATAACAAAACCAATCTATTAATTGTAAGAGATGGTAAAGTGTTAGATATGATGTATAAAAATGAAACAAATATAGTTATTAATCAAGAGGATGTAATCCATTTTCTTAAGATGTATGAGGTTATTGAAAATGATTAATATTGTTTTATTTGAACCAGAAATTCCTCAAAATACAGGTAACATTATGCGTACCTGTGCGGGAACAGGAGTTAAACTACATCTTATTAGACCTCTTGGTTTTTCTTTAAATGATAAAATTCTTAGAAGAAATGGTGTTAATTATATAGAACATTGTGATTATAAAATATATGATGATTTTGAAGATTTTGTTAAGCAAAATCAAGGAACCTATTATTTTTTAACAAGATATGGTAAAAAGATATACGCTGATTGTGATTTTAGTAATCAAAATGAAAAAATTTATTTAATTTTTGGTAAAGAAAGTACAGGTATACCTAAAGAAATATTAAAAGAAAATATTGATAAATGTTTACGTATACCTATCAATAATCAAATTAGAGCCTTAAATGTTGCGAATTCAGTAGCTATTGTTTTATATGAAGTATTGAGACAACAAAATTTTCCAAATTTACTTTTTACTGATCCATTTAAAGGTGAAAAATATTTAGAAAATTAATATATTTATGTTAATAGGTAATAATAAGTAAAAAGATATTGAAAAAAGAGAAAAATAATGTTACTATATAAGAGTAGGAGGGTAAAGATGGAAGAATTCATTTATGAAAATTATTTATGGTTTATTATTGGCGGCGTTATTTTATTAATGGCATTAATTGGTTTTATTGCAGAAAAAACCAATTTTGGACGTGGCAGTGGTGATAAAAAAGAAAAGAAAAGTAAGAAGAAAGAAGAAAAACAAGCGGTAGTTGAAAATGTTCCTAGTGAACCGATTATTGAGAATGATATTCCTGAAGCAGAAAGCATTAATACCAATTTAGAAATAACTGAAGAACAACCAGAACCAAGTAATGAAATGCCAATTGAAGAAGATTTAACTGTACCACTTGAACCAAATAAAGAAGAAGGAAAAGTTGAAGATATAATAGGTAATATTGAAGAAGATTTGACAGTGCCATTTGGTGATAATGTAGTTAGTAATGAATCAGTTGAAAATAATAATGAAGTAAAAGATATAGCACCAGAAGAAATGAAAGAAGAAATACTTGAAAGTCCAATAGAAGAAGAATTAAAATTACCTAAAATTGAAAGTTTAGAGACTGAAGAATCAGACGAAGATGTTTGGAAATTCTAGTAAAAAAAACAATGTTCATTAATTTAAACATTGTTTTTTTATTACCTTATTTTAATTATTTTCATAATATGATATAATTTATTATGAGATTTAAAATTGGAGGAATATTATGATTTTAGATAATATTATTGTTATAATTAAAAAGTTAATTGATGTATTATTAGTTTGGTTGGTTTTATATTATATATTAAAAAGTTTAAGAAAAAATGTTAAAATGGTTCTTTTGTTTAAGGGAATTCTTTTTATCTTTGCACTTAAAATAGTAAGTGATGTTTTTAATTTAATAACTATTGGTTATTTACTTGATTATATGATTATGTGGGGGCCACTTGCTTTAATTATCATTTTTCAACCAGAAATACGTAATGTTTTGGAACAATTAGGGCGTAGCCAATTATTAGGAAGACATAAAATATTAACAGTTGATGAGAGAGAAAAAGTTGTTTATGAAATTACGCAAGCTCTTGATTATTTAAAGAAAATGCGTATTGGTGCTTTAATTGTTATTGAAAGAGATACTAGTTTAAGTGAATATATAGAAAAATCCAAAAAATTATATGCCGATATATCTAGCGAATTATTAATTTCTATTTTCTTTCCTAATAATCCTCTTCATGATGGTGGCGTTATTATTCAAGGAGATAAAGTTACTAGTGCGGGCGCTATTTTTCCAACAAGTGATAATGTAACTATTAGTAAGCGTTTAGGTACAAGGCATCGTGCGGCTTTAGGTATTTCTGAAGAAACCGATTGTATTTCAATCATTGCTTCAGAAGAAACAGGTCGTCTATCTTTGGCTATTGGTGGCGAATTACACTATAATTTAACACTCGATGAAATAAAATTAATGCTATTAGAAGAATTAAGTCCAAAGAAAATTTTATCCTTAGAAGAGGAAGAAGAGGAGGAAGCAGTTGATGAAAGCAATAATTAGAGTTATTAAGAATTTTTTCCGATATATTTGGGATTTTATTGATAAAAAAATTCTTATCCCTATTACCAAAGTAATTTTATCCACCTCTTCACAATTTGATAAATCAGGACGTACCTTTGAAAATTGGTTATCAAGAACTAATACTCTTCTTTTTGTTTCGTTATTTTTAGCTATTATTATTTTTATTGTTGTTGATCAAAAAATAATTGTTTTTTCTGAAAGTTCAGCAGAGGTATTAAAGAATCAACCTGTAACAGCTATTTATAATGAGGAAGCATATCTTATTGAAGGATTACCAGAAATAGTTGATATCACTTTAATTGGTAATAAAGCCGATCTTTATTTTGCTAAACAATCACCATCACGAGGAGTTATTATTGATTTAAGTGATTTAAAACCAGGTACTCATAAAGTTAATATTAAATATGATCAAGTGTTACCATCAATTGATTATAAAGTAAACCCTTCTGTTGCAACCGTCATTATTTATCCTAAAATATCTAAAACAAAAACTTTAACAGTTGATTTATTGAACCAAGATAGTTTATCACCAAAATTAGTTATTAAGAATGTTAATATTACTAATGATAAAGTAATTATAAAAGGAGCTGAACACCAATTACAAGAGGTTGCTACTGTTAAAGCATTAATTGATATTAAAAATTTAGT
>JAAYOI010000068.1 GCA_012520435.1 Mollicutes bacterium | reverse complement strand
TGGCACTTTTTTTGTAAAAAAAAAGATGCTATCTAATAGCATCACCATTCAGCTTTACAACATTGCTGATGAGCATTTAGGGTATTGCTTATCGCAAAACCTTTATTTTAACTTTGCTATGTCATTTTAAATGGTATTAAAACATAGTTTAGTTATGATACAATTGGCTAATAGTTTTAGAGCTATGTCATTTTTTATTAATTAAAGTTTTAAAGTTTAAAATCTAACTTTTAATTTGCTTACATCACCAACTTACCCACCATATTCACAACCAAACAACACACTATCCCCATAATCGTAGGAACAATAATTGAAATAAGAGTCCATTTTAAACTTTTGGTCTCTTTTTTTATGGTTAAACAAGTAGTACCACAAGGCCAATGCATTAATGAAAATAACATTACACATATGGCGGTAACCCAAGTCCAACCATTATCAATGAGTAAGGTTTTTAAAGTAGTTAAATTACTAATATCAGTTATGCTATTAGTTGCCATATAACTCATGATAATGATTGGAATGACAATTTCATTAGCTGGAAATCCTAAAATGAAGGCCATAAGGATATAACCATCTAAACCAATTAGTTGGGCAAAAGGATTAAGGAAATTGGCTGAATGAGCTAGAATACTTATATTTCCTATTTTGATATTAGCCATCAACCATATAATTAAACCAGCAGGTATTGCTACGGTGATGGCTCTACCAAGAACAAAAATGGTTCGATCAAAGATGGAACGAGTGATAATACGTCCAATTTGGGGTTTACGATAGGGTGGTAATTCTAAAGTAAAGGTAGAAGGAATGCCTTTTAAAATAGTTTTAGAAAGAATTTTGGATACTAAAAAAGTCATTATTATTCCTAAGATAATAATAGAAGTTAAAATTATGGTTGAGACAATAGGTTGTAAAGGTGATATAACAAAACCTGTAAAGAACATAGTAATAATGGCAATAAGAGTAGGGAATCTGCCATTACAAGGAACAAAATTATTGGTAATAATCGCAATTAATCTTTCTCTTGGTGAATCAATGATTCTACAACCAATAACTCCTGCCGCATTACAACCAAAACCCATACACATAGTAAGTGCTTGTTTACCACAGGCTGAACACTTTTTAAATAGTTTATCAAGATTAAAAGCAATTCTAGGTAAATATCCTAAATCTTCTAATAAAGTAAAAAGAGGAAAGAATATTGCCATAGGTGGTAACATAACAGATATTATCCAAGCTGTTGTTTTAAAAACACCAAAAATTAAAATATCATGAATAATCGTTGGAATATTTAAACTTAAAAGAAAAAAACTTAAATGATCTTGAATAGTAAATAAAAAGTTAGCTAAAAATTTAGAAGGTATATTCGCACCCACAATAGTTAAATAAAAAATAAAACTTAGTAAGATAATCATAATAGGGATACCATATAATTTAGAAGTTAAATATTTATCTATTTTTCTTGTTTTATCATTTATATTATTAATAGTTACTACTTTAGAAGCTATTTCTTCAGCTTTTTTTATTAAAGTAGTTACAATTATATCTTTTAAAGTATTATCATCTTTTTGTTTAAAATAATTATTTAGATTTAATTTAAGATGAGTATTAATAGAATTAATAAGTGATTCATTATTATCAATTAATTGAATAGCTAACCATCTAGTATTTATATTATTATTAATTTTTTCTTTTAAAATAGGTTCTAAATTTTTTATTTTATTTTCTATTTTTTCATCATAAGTAATTTTTAAAGGATTAGTTTTTTCAATATTATATGCGATTTTTTCTATTTTATCTTTTAATTCATCTAATCCTATTTTCTTATTCGCACTACACCCTATAACCGGAATACCTAATATTTCTTCTAGTTTTTTTAAATCAATTTTAATCTTTTTTCTTTTTGCTTCATCCATTAAATTAACACATAAAACAACTTTATCAGTAATTTCTAAAGTTTGAAGAACAAGATTTAAATTTCTTTCTAAACAAGTGGCATCTACTACTACAACTGTCACATCAGGATTCCCAAAACAAATAAAATCTCTGGCAATTTCTTCTTCAACTGAATGCGCCATTAATGAATAAGTACCAGGAAGATCTACTAAGGTATATTTTTTATTTTGATAGGTATAATATCCGATCGCATTAGTAACAGTTTTACCTGGCCAATTACCAGTATGTTGGTTTAAACCTGTTAATTCATTAAAAACAGTTGTTTTTCCTACATTAGGATTACCTGCTAAGGCAATTATTTTAGTATTATTTTTATCTAATTTAAAACTTTTTTCATAAACATTTTTACCAGTTGCTTTATTAGTTAAACCCATAATAATTCTCCTTTAAATTTTTTCTACTAAAATAAGTGATGATATTTCTTTTCTAAGAGCAATTACTGCTCCTCTAATTAAATAAGCAATGGGATCACCAAAAGGACTTTTATGTAAAGATTCAATTGTTGTATCATGAATAAGACCTAAATCAAACAATCTTCTTCGTATTAAACCATTAATTTTTATTTCTTTTACTTTACCTTTTTCACCAATTTTTAAAAAACAAAGTGGTATATAATTATTTTTCATGAGTTTCACCTTTCTTTTAGTCGTGGTTAAAATATTTTCCTTATACTAAAATATGAAAGTATTACATATAGGTGATATTGAAAACATAAAATATAAAGAAAAGTTGGTGATTTATGGATAATAAGTTTCATACGGTTCGTGGTTATGAAATAAAAAGTTATCATCATAAAAAAATAACTTCCGCGATGGAAGATTATTTAGAAATGATATATAGATATCTTTTAAATAAAAAGTATATAAGAGTTAATCAATTATCTAAATTATTAAATGTTAGTAATGCATCAGTTACTAAGATGGTCCAAAAATTAACTAAATTAGGTATGTTAAATTATGAAAAATATGGGATTATTACGATGACTAAAAAAGGTAAAAATTTAGGTTCTTATTTTTTGAAAAGACATAATGTTATTGAAGATTTTCTTAGATTTATTGGTTGTGAAAATAATCTTCTTCTTCAAACAGAATTAATTGAACATATTATTACGAAAGAAACATTGGAAAAAATAGAAATACTTTTAAATTTTTTTAAAAATAATACAGATATTATTGAAAGATATTATCAATATCGAAATTAAAAAAAACTTCAAAAGAAGTTTTTTTATGTTGCTTGAACATAATCGATAGTAACACTAAAATTAACACTTTCTGGATTAGCGCTCGTTGAAGTTGGATTCCATGTAATAACAATTGAACCTTCAGTTATTTCACCAACCCCTAAGGTAGTTCCCTCAATATCGTGTAAGCCATTAATAACAATGGAGAAATCTTCATTACTATTGTTATTAATGACTAGATTTTCAACCATGGCATTCAAACTACCAGTATTTCTAATAACAAAATCAATGGTAACAGAATCACTAGGAAAATTTAAGTTCGCACTTATATCAAGTGTTGTTTTTTCCGCGCTTAAAGTGGCGGTTGCTTTATTAAGATCTGAAGGTGTGGCATTAACAAATTCTATTTTAAAATCACCGGCACCGGTTGCCGTACCAGTAATCTCTAAATTAGCCGCTAATAAAGCATACACACTTGTTAATAAGATTGTAAAAATAGCTAACCCTAATATCCAAAATCTAATCTTTTGTCTACGCATATTCTACCTCCTAAACTTATTATGCGATAATCTTATCATTCAATGCATTAATCTTAAAAATGTATATTAATATTAAGGTACGAACATAATAAATAAGAAAATAATAATAGAGGTATTATATGCGAAGAAGATTTAGAAAAAAAAGAAATGTTTTTATTATTTTTCTTTTTTATATAGTATTACTAATAATAGTAGGTGTTAGTTATAGTTATTTATATACATCATTAAATATTGAAGGTGAAATTTCTGGGGTTGATACTAATCCTGATTATACTATCGCACCTGGTAGTAAAACAGATTTAGATATTTCTGATTTTAGTAAAACTAGATGGTATGAAAGTAATTTAGAAAGAACACAATATCAATTTAATGTTGTTAATAAAGGTAATAATACCTATGATAGTTTTGTTTTAACAATAACTTTTCAATATCCTTTAACTAATGTTGATATTTGGAATTATGAATATTCTTTATCAAATAATATTTTGGTTATAACTAATAATAATTATACTTTAGGACCAAATGATTCTGAAGTTATTAACTTTATTGTTGGTTCTAATTATTCTAATAATCGTCTTTTAAGTATTAAATTAGAAGTTAATGAACAACCTCAAGAAATTGATTTAGATAAATTTTTAGTTGTTTTTAATAAAACTAGTGGTTGGGGTAATTATATATATCAATATAATATTATTATTACTAATAAAATAGGTGTGAGAACTAATGGTTGGGAAATTAGAGTAACATTACCTAGTAATACTACTTATTTAACTGGCTGGAATGCACTTTATGAAATGCAAGGAAATGTTTTAATTATAAAAAATACAAGTTATAATGGTCGTTTAAATAATAATGAGAGTGCTAGTATAGGATTACAATTACAAACAGATATTATTAATTTTATTCCTACTGATATAAAGCCTATTGTGTGGTGAAATATGAAAAGATTAAGTTTTATCTTAATTATGTTTATTTATCTTCTAATATATCAATTATTTTTAATATCGTATGGTGAAATAATTAGATATATTATTAATCCTTTAGTATGGATCTTATTTGCTTTAATTAGTTATTTTATTAATAATAAACAAAAAAGGATTTATAAATATTTTTACGATATTATTTATATTGTCATAATTGGTGCTTTAATTTATATTATTCTTTTTTATACAATAGGTTTTTTTATTGGTTATACTAATAATCCTTATTCTTTAACTATTAGTGGTTTTATTATTAATGCCTTTATTATTTTATTAGTATTAGGATTAAAAGAATATATTCGTAATATTTTAATATGGCAAATAGATAGAAAACGCTTTTTATATCTTAGTTTAATCTTTTTATTATTTGTTTTATCTGATTTAAATTGGTATCAAATGATTATTTCTTTTAATGACATATTAAGTGTTTTTAGGTTAATTACTAAAGATATTATTCCCATTATAAGTATTAATCTTTTGATGATGTATTTAAGTATTAATAGTGGTTATTTACCAGCTATAATTTATCGTATTTTGATTTTTTTACCTAATTTAATTTTACCAATTGTACCTAAATATGATTGGTTTATTTTAAGTCTTTTTGATATTCTTTTTCCTCTTTTTATTTTTTCTATTACGAAATATAAAATTAATAAAAAAAGTAAAATGATGCCAAAAGAAATAAATAAACCATTAGGTTTTAAAAATTTTATTATTTTATCGTTACTAGTTATGATTATAATGTTTGGATTAGGTGTTTTTGGAATTAAACCTTTTGTCATTTTAAGTGGTAGTATGCGACCTACTATTAATGAAGGTGATTTAGTTATTATTGAAAAAGTAAAGATTGAAAATATCAAAGCTGGTGATATTATTCAATATAAAACTAAAGATTATAGTGTTGTTCATCGAGTTGTTAAAATTTTAAAAGATAATCAAGAAATTTTATTAATTACTAAAGGAGATAATAATTTAAAGAATGATTCTAAACCTATTAATAAAAAAGATTTATTAGGAAGAGTAAAATGGCGGATACCTTTTATTGGTTATCCTTCTTATATTATTCAAAAAATATTAGGTATTAATAGAAGAAAATAGGTGATTAAAATGAATAAAAAAGATAAAACTATTATAATTTTAATAATCTTAGTAATAACCTTCTTATCTTTTTTTTTCTTTTTTAATGCCTTTAAAATTATAAAGTATAAACAAGGAAATCCTAAAGATATTATATATACTAGTAAAGTAGAAGATAATCTTTTATATCAAGTTATTTTAAAACCTAATGATTATATAGATAATAATGAAATAAATAATAACTTATCATATATTACATCTTTAGTAGAATATACCGATATAACTTTTATATATGATTATCTTGGTAGTGAGGATGTCAGTCTTAATTACAATTACACTATTAAAGCTAATATTGTAAGTGAGTATAACGATAAAGGAGAATCAGCTTTAAAACCAGTTTGGAATAAAGAATTCATTCTTCTTGAACCACAATATGGGAACACTCCTAATTCTAAAATAAATATTTCGGAAAAGTTAAAGATAGGCTTAAAATTTTATAATGATTTAGTTACTCAATTTAGTAAAGACTTAGATTTACCAATTACTTCTACTTTAGAAATTAAATTAATTGTTGATATTAGTGGTAAATTAGAAAATAATAAACCATTAAATAAAGAACATTATATGTTAATGAGTATTCCTCTTAATGTTAAAGCTTTTGATATTACTACTTCTAAAAATTTTATGGAAGAAGAAATTATTTATAGTAAAGAACATTTAAAAACCGAAACAATATATATGTTAGCCATTCTTTATTTATGTTTAGGTATGGGAACTATTTATTTAGGAATAGCTTTTATTAAAATAATTAGAAATAAAAATAAAGATAAATATACTATAGAAAAAGAAAAAATATTAAAAGAATATGATGATCGTATTGTTATTGTTAAGAATTTTATTAAATATAGTAGTTATGACATTATTGATATTATAAGTTTTGATGAATTAATGAATTTATCTAATGAAGCATATGAACCAATAATATTTTGGGAAAGAAAAGAAAAAGGTCATAAAGAAGCTTGGTTTACTATTATTAAAAATAAAATAATATATCGTTATCTTTTTTCTAAAAAATAATAATATTGTTTTATATGATTAGATTTGCTATAATATATATATAGCATAGTAGGAGGTAGTTATGGGAAATTTTATTCCAGATATCTATCAAAAAAGTATTTATATGATTGATTATCAAAAATTAAAAGAGCGAGGTATTAAGTGTTTATTATTTGATGTTGATAATACTTTAGTACCTATAAGTATTAAAGTTCCAAATAAAAAAATAAAAGATTTATTTAATGAAATAAAAGAAAAAGGGTTTAAAATAATTTTATTTTCTAATAGTCATAAAAGAAGATTAAAAGTCTTTAAAGATGAATTAGAAGTAGATTGTTGTGCTTTTGCATGTAAACCTTTTTCTAAAAAATTTTTAGCTGTTTTAAAAGAATATAATTATAATGTTAGTGAAGTCGCAATTATTGGTGATCAATTATTAACTGATGTATTAGGTGGTAATAAAGTAGGTATTACAACCATTTTAGTGAATCCTATTAGTCCTAAAGATGCCTTTTTTACTAAAATTATGCGTCGTTATGAAAGAAGAATATTTTTTAAATTAAGAAAAAATAATTTATTTATAAAAGGAAAATATTATGAATAAAAAAAAATGTCTTGGTTGTGGTGCCTTATTACAAACATCTAATCCTAAAGAAATTGGTTATATTAAAGATCTTCATTATGATAAAGCCGTTATTTGTGAAAGGTGTTTTCGCATTAAACATTATAATGAATATCAAACAGTATTTAAAGATAATAAAGAATTTGTTAAGATGTTAAAAGCTATTAATGAAACTAAAGATTTAGTTATTTTAGTTATAGATGTTCTTAATATGCCTGAAAATTTAGATTTTGTTAAAGAATTATTAACTAATGATATTTTATTAGTATTAACTAAAAGAGATCTTTTACCTAAATCAGTTTCTGATGAAAAATTATTAGCGTACATCGATAATTATCATATTAAATATGTTGATAAAGTTTTAATAAGTAGTCGTAAAAATTATCAATTAGATTTATTATTAAATAAAATTATGAAATATAAACATAGTAAAAATGTTTATGTAGTAGGGTATACTAATGCTGGTAAATCAACAATGATTAATAAATATATTTATAATTATGTTAAAGAAATAGGAATGATTACAACTAGTATGATTCCATCAACAACGATTGATAATATTAGTGTAAAGATAAATGAGGAATTAACTTTAATTGATACACCTGGTATATTAAAAGAAGGTAGTATTTTATATTATGTTGATTATCAAATAATTAAGAAAATTTTATTAGAAAAAGAAATAAAACCAAAAATTTATCAAATTAAAACTAAACAAAATATTCATATTGAAAATATTTTAAAAGTTACTTGTAAAGAATCCAATATTTTAACTTTTTATGTATCAAATGCTTTAGTATTTTATCGAACTTATGGTGATATGGAAGAAGAAATTAAGTTAAAAAGACATATATTAAATGTATCTGATAATAGTGATATTGTGATTGAAGATTTAGGATTTATTAAAGTTAAAAAACAAGCTAAAATAGAATTATATACTTTAGAAGGGGTTAAGATTTTTATTAGAAAAGCATTAATTTAATAATTATTTACAAAAAAAGTTAAAATAACTTTTTTTTTTTATTTAAAAAAGGTATAATAACTATAGATGATAGGAGTGATATTATGTTAGGTAGTATCATTGGTATACAAGATAATACCGTATTAGTTAAATTAAATATTGAGTTAGATCAATTTGAAAATTTAATTAATTTACATGTGGTAATGGAGGAACCAAATAAAAAGTTTGTTGGCGAAATTGTTGATATCAAAGAAAATATTGCTTATATCAATTTATTAGGCGAAATTAAAGATGAAAAGTTTGTTTTTGGGGTAATT
>JAAYOI010000067.1 GCA_012520435.1 Mollicutes bacterium | reverse complement strand
GATAATATTACCCATTTAATTCCAATTGCAGTTCAAACTCTTTTGGGCATTCGTGAAAAAATGATTATTTTTGGTGATGATTATAATACACCAGATGGTACATGTATTCGTGATTATATTCATGTATCGGATGTAGCTGAAGCACATGTTTTAGGAGCAAAATATATTTTAAAGAACAACAAATCATTATTAGTTAATCTTGGTTCAAATAAAGGATATAGTGTTAAAGAAATTGTTAATGAAGTCAGTAAATTTGGGTATATTAATTATGAGATTGGGCCAAGAAGAGATGGCGATCCAGCAATGCTTATTGCATCAAATAAACGTGCTAAGGAAATTTTAGGATGGACACCTAAACGTAATTTGGCTTGTATTATTGAATCTGATATAAAATATCGCCAAAAAATTACTGGGGTAGAATAATTGTTATTATATCCTTTTGATTTAATATAGTCATTTCTATTATTTAGGCTTCATATAATATTATTGATTTATTTACAGCATTTGACAAAAACAAGAAAAATGCTATAATTTATAATGAAAGAAATGGCTGCATTATTCTAGTCGATCAGTTTATTACGAAGGTGGGGCTAAAAATCCACTATAGAGCACATCTGTGAAGCTTCTTGTGCCTGCTTCTTACGCCCAGTTTGGGGTGGGTGCTGGGAGTTAGGTTATTGGGCGTCCGTAATGGCATACGGTAACCAACCCAGTAACCATGGAGACCTAATCTTGTAGTGTACGTACATTCAAATGAATTGCGCTACATTACGAATTAGGATATGAACCTACATTGTGGCTACCGCTACGTGTAGTGTAGCTTGTCTTGAGTGAGTATATGGGGATAATTGATCTTACTAAATAGTTGATGGCCACAATTATTTGGTATTGCAATTTGAAACTATACTTGCAAAAAAGAACTAGTAATAAATTGATTGGTGAGGAAAGCTCCTAGAGTGTATGTTAGCATGGGATTGCAGTGCGCACTAAGTGGCGATCAAGTTACATACGCGGCGACGGTATGTCTGTTTCTTTAAAGGGGAACCGCTTTACGAAAACGTAGAGTAGAAACTGGGGAAATCCTACTTGACCTAAGGCGCAAAGTTTACTATGTTAATAGCCATTTTTTTTATTTTATAAAGGGTGAAAACTATAAAATATGAAGAAACATGATAAAAAGGTTATAAAAGAAGAAATTGCAAAATTTAGAAAAGAAAATAAAGAAAAAGAAAAACGAAATAATGAGCGAGTTAATTATCGTTGGATTATTAGAATTACTGTTTTTGCTTTCATTATTTCTTTATTTTTTTCACTTATATCAGAAAAAGTTATTCCTAGTGTAAATATTTATATTGGAATATTATTAGTATTTATATTTATTAGTTTAGGTGTAATTTTTGATATTATTGGGGTTGCTATTACATCAGCAGATGAAGAACCTTTTCATTCAATGAGTGCTAAAAAGATAAAACCAGCCAGAATAGCAGTCATTTTAAAAAAGAATGCTGATAAAGTATCGTCATTTTGTAATGATGTTATTGGTGATATATGTGGTATTATTTCTGGTTCGGCTGGTGCAATTATTGCTGAGACATTGGTTATTAAATATCATTTTGATTTAATGTTTACTACTTTAATTATTATGGCTTTGATTGCAGGTTTAACAATTGGCGGTAAAGCAATCGGTAAAGGATTTGCAATTAAAAAATGTAATATAATTTTATATAATTTTGCTAAAGTAATTTCACAATTTTATAATGGTAAGAGATAATCTTATCATTTTTTTATTTATTATTGACTTTTTTTCGTTTTTAGAATATATTTATATTGTTATATTGTAAGTTATTAATAATAAATAACACAATATAATAAGAGTAGGAGGAATATTATGGAATTAAAAGGATCAAAAACAGAAAAGAATTTAATGGCGGCTTTTGCTGGTGAATCACAAGCAAGAGTAAAATATGAATATTATGCTTCAAAAGCTAAAAAAGATGGCTTTGAACAAATTGCTGCTTTCTTTGAAGAAACAGCTGGTAATGAAAAAGAACATGCGAAAATATGGTTTAAATTATTACATGGTGGTACTATCCCCAAAACCGAAGAAAATTTAATTGATGCTCGTAATGGGGAAAGTTATGAATGGACAGAAATGTATGCTGAGTTTGCTAAAACAGCAAGAGAAGAAGGATTTGAAGATATTGCGAAATTATTTGAAGGTGTTGCTGAAATTGAAAAAGAACATGAAAATAGATATAAAGCTCTTTTAGCAAATCTTCAAAATGATTGCGTCTTTAAAAGAGAAGAAACGATTGTTTGGAAATGTCGTAATTGTGGTCATTTCCATTATGGTAAAGAAGCTCCAAAGGTTTGTCCAGTATGTAATCATCCACAATCATTCTTTGAAGAAAATTGTATTAATTACTAAAAACATCATTTTTGATGTTTTTTTTATTTAAATTTACTTTTAAAAATATATATGTTATAATAAAGCACAATATTTTATGTTGGGTGATAGTATATGCAAACTGTAATTTTAGAAATTTTTAACCACCATCAATTGCCAGAAAATCATATCATTTCTCATTCTGATTATAGTAAGCTTTTTTTTCCAATAGAATTGGAAGCATTATGTTCTATATATATGTACAACCTAAAAATGGGGATTGTAAGTGAAGATTTAATGATGGAAAACTTTATGAAAAGTTTTATTGATGAAATCAATTATATATGTAAAAAGATTAACAATAACAGTAATCTTACTGCTAATGAAAAATGTCTTTTTGAATATTTTGTAGCCTTAGGATTTTTATCTAATGTTAATTTAGCAAACAAATTAAACTTAGATTCATATCATGATACTATTGATAATTATGCAAATAAATATTTATATCAAAAAATTGATGATTACAGCACTAGAAAGCTAGTTTTTTTAACATATCATTTAATGACTTTAATTAAAAAAGAATATAAAGATATTTGTCAAATTGATATTAAATATACTGTCTTGAAAGATGAACCATTTGAATTTGCAGTATTTTCTAGTCAAAAAAATCACTTTACATTTGTTGCTAATGATCAATTTCCTAAAAATTTAAATACATGTTGGTCTTTTGATAACTTTAATTTAAAATTATTATTTATTTATAAATATATATTACATGAAAAAGAACATATTAAACAGTATATTAAAATGTTTAGTGGCATAGAAGATAGTGAAACAAAAAATTGGAAAAAAGAAATAGTTTTAACAAGTAATCTTGATTTTTATACTAAATATTGCTTATATTTTGATACGGAACAAAAAGCTAATTATTATGCATTTAATAATGTTTTGCCATATTATCAAAAAGTAATGGGAAAACAGCCAACAATTGAAAAAGAATTTTTTAGAATACAAAAAGAAGAGATGAAAGAATATAAAAAAGATTGTAAAATGAAATCAAAAGAATTTAATGAATTATTTGAACAAGAATATGAAAGATATATTAAAGCCCATCCTAATATTTTAGAAAATTTTAATAAATTATTAGGTAAAGATAAGTTTATAAAAAAATAATGTTTTTACATTATTTTTTTATTTTATATGATATAATGAAAAGGGTGATGATGATATGGATACTAAGATAAAAGAAGCATTGATATTGGAAAGAAAAAGACAAGAAAATAATATTGAATTAATTGCATCAGAAAATTTTGTATCTAAAGATATTTTAGAATTACAAGGAAGTATATTAACTAATAAGTATGCGGAAGGTTATCCAGGTAAAAGATATTATGGTGGTTGTGAATATATCGATATTTTTGAAACTCTAGCAATCGATTACGCTAAAAAATTATTTAATTGTGAATATGCGAATGTTCAACCACATTCTGGTACTACTGCAAATATGGCAGTATATAAAGCTTTATTAAATCCTAGTGATAAAGTAATGGGGATGAATTTAAGTCATGGTGGACATTTATCTCATGGTCATCCTATTAATTTTAGTGGTTTAGAATATGAAATTGTATATTATAGTGTTGATAAAGAAACGGAAATGATTGATTATGATGCTTTAATTGAACTTGCCAAAAAAGAAAAACCCAAAATGATTATTGCAGGTGCTAGTGCTTATTCAAGAATTATTGATTTTAAAAAATTTAGAGAAGCAGCTGATACTTGTGGTGCCTATTTAATGGTTGATATGGCTCATATTGCAGGTTTAGTTGCTACGGGTTTACATTCTAGTCCTTTCCCTTATGCTGATGTTGTAACATCAACTACGCATAAAACATTAAGAGGACCACGTGGCGGGTTAATTTTAACTAATAATGAAGAGATTGCTAAGAAAATAGATAAAATGGTATTTCCTGGAGTTCAAGGTGGACCACTTATGCATGTTATTGCTGCTAAAGCCCAATGTTTTTTTGAAGCATTACAACCATCTTTTAAAGAATATCAAGAACAAGTATTAAAAAATATTAAAATACTTGCTGAAACTTTAAAAGAAAAAGGTTTTAGAATTATTTCTGGGGGAACTGATAATCATTTAATTTTAGTAGATGTAAAAGATTCAATTGGTATTACTGGAAAAGAAGCTGAAAAAGTTTTAGATTCTATTAATATAACGGTAAATAAAAATACAATTCCTTATGATACCGAATCACCATTTAAAACTAGTGGTATTAGACTTGGTAGTCCAGCTATGACAACCAAAGGATTAAAAGAAGATGATTTTAGAGAAATTGGTTTAATTATTGCTGAAGCATTACATAATTACGATAATTTAGATTTATTAGAATCATTAAAGAAAAAAGTTTTAAATATAACTAAAAAATATCCTATGAAATAAGGTGATAAAATGGATAAATTAATTAATGGAAAAGAAGTAAGTAAAAAAATAAGAGAAGAATTAAAAAAAGAAATAGAAAGTTTTCCAAGAAAACCATCATTAGTTGTTATTCAAGTAGGAAATGATAGTGCTAGTGAAATATATGTTAAAAATAAAGAAAAAGCCGCTTTAGAAATAGGTATTGATTTTAAACATATCAAATATGAAGAAAATGTTAAAGAAGAAGAAATAATTAATAAGATTAAAGAATTAAATGATAATGATGATATTGATGGAATATTAGTTCAACTTCCTTTACCAAAACATTTAAATGAAACAAAAATTATTAATACTATTGATCCTAATAAAGATGTTGATGGCTTAACTATTACTAATATGGGTAAATTAATGAATAAAATGGATGGATTAGTTTCATGTACACCATTAGGTGTTATTGAATTATTAAAAGCTTATAATGTTGAAATAAAAGGAAAACATGTCATTATTGTAGGACGTAGTAATTTAGTTGGAAAACCTTTAATTCATTTATTTTTAAATAATGATGCAACCGTTACTGTATGTCATTCTAAAACAGAAAATTTAAGTGAATATACTAAACAAGCAGATATTTTAGTAGTAGCAGTTGGTAAAAAGAATTTAATAACTCGTGATATGGTTAAAAAAGATGCGGTTGTTATTGATGTAGGAATAAATAGAGAAGATGGCAAAATTTATGGCGATGTTTATTATTTAGATGTTTTTGATAAAGTATCATTAATTACACCTGTCCCAGGTGGTGTAGGACCAATGACAGTTACAATGTTGTTTAAAAATGTTATAAAAAGTTATAAAAATAAGATTACCAGTAAATAATATTACTGGTGATTTTTTTATGAAAAAAGTATTATTTACAGGTGCTCGTAGTGGAATTGCTCATGCAACTATTAAAAGGATAGTAAATAAAAAGGATTATGAACTATATGTTACTGTTCATACTGAAAAACAATTAGAATTAGTAAAAGAAACATATAAAAATTATGATAATGTTAAGTGTTTAAAAGTAGATATTACAAATGAAAAAGATTTGCAACAAATTGAAGCATTAGATATTGATATTTTAGTTAATAATGCAGCAATTGGAGTAGGTGGTTCAATTGCCGAAATACCTATGGCTAAAGTACGTCAATGTTTTGAAGTTAATGTTTTTGGAACATTTACTGTCGTTCAACGGGTATTAAAGAGGATGATGCAAAAAGGAGAAGGTAAAATAATTAATATATCTTCTTTAGCTGGCCTTATACCCATGAAATTTCTTGGTGTTTATGGTGCTAGTAAAGCTAGTGTTAGTTTATTAACTAGAACATTAAGAAAAGAATTAAAAATAATAAATAAGAATATTAAAATTGTTTTAATTGAACCAGGTCTTTATAAAACCGGTTTTAATCAAGTAATGTTAGAAAATAAATATGATTGGATGCGTACCAAATCATACTTTAGTGAAGAATTAAAAATCATAAAAAAATGTGAAAATAAACTCTTTAATCTTTTAGAAAAACGTAATCTTAATTCCATTGCCAAAAAAATAGTTAAAGCTATTACTTGTGATAATCCATGTCCAATATATCGCGCACCATGTTTGTACGCAATCTTTGTTAAATTATATAATTTTTTCACAAATTAATAAAAAAAACTTGCTTTTAGCAAGTTTTTTTGCTATTATTATATTGCTTATTATTTATGGCGATGTAGCTCAGCTGGCTAGAGCAATCGGTTCATACCCGATAGGTCGGGGGTTCGATTCCCTCCATCGCTACCAATTATGAAAAAAAAGTTTGTCTTATGACAAACTTTTTTTTATAAAATAAGGTAGACATTTTTATAAAAAATGATAAAATAATTAGTTGTTAAGGAGGGTATTATAAATGAAAGAGTTTTATAATTTTAATGCACTAGATTTGTCTGAAATTGAAAAAGCAGTTATGCAAGATGATTGTATTGCTAGACTTTCCGATCAGGTGCTGGTTATGTAATATTGATTTTGAGAAGTTAAATGATTATTTGCTGGACGAAATTCTAAATCCTAATAATAAAAATGATGTACAGTCTGACATCCCTCAATTTATTAAAAAGTTTAAAAATTAATTACCATTTAAAAAATATAGTTTTTTAAAGAGTTAAAAATATAATAATTTTGACTCTTTTTATATTTATTTTTAAACATAGATTTCTTTGTTTTAAATATATATATCAAATTTATTTTAGATGTGATATACTTATGTTGGTGTTAATATGAGTATAACTATAATTGATGATGAAATAAAAACCATTATTAATGAAAAAGATATTAAAAAAAAGTATAGTTTAATTTATGATTATATTTGTGATTATTTAGATAGAAAAATGCAAGAAAATAATTATTGTGATTTTAAAGATGGTAATTGTATTGCTAATCGTTTAGGTAAGTCTGTTCACTTAGAAAATGGATGTTGTTATCAATATAAAAAAGGTCTTTGTAAGTATTTAGTAAATGGAGTATGTACAAATAAAAATATTTCTTGTAAATTTTTTATGTGTAGTTATATAGAATCAAAATTTGTTAAATTTAATATTGATGATATAATTCCAGTTAAATTATTTTTTAATAGAAAACAAAAAAGGATTATTAAAAAAAGTTATTTTAAAAAGAAAGAAGAAATTATTGAATTATTACTTAAATACAAGTAAAATAATAAAAAGAAACAATAAAAGAGAAAGAGATGAGAAAGGTAATGATAAAGAATGAAAAAGAATTAATCCAATCATTTTATTATAATGGATATGATATTAGTAATTATATTAATACAACAAAAGTGGTTGAAAGTGATAATGATGGGTTTATTGATGGTAATGACTATAAAGCAATTGCTACCATTAGAACTTTTAGTTGTACTAATATTTTATTTTATAGCGATAACTTTGCATATTTAGTTCATATGTTACCATCAGAAACAATTGGAAAGAATGATAAGTTTTTAACTAGAATAGAAAAAGTAAAAGAAATAATAAATAATAAAAATCCTAATCAATTGAATATATTGATATCATTAGGAGCATCAATAGATGATAAAAAAATGGGCTTTCATAATTTAGATTACATAAATTCTAATATAAAATTATTAACCAATTTTTGTGAAGAAAATAATATTGAATTAAATATGTTACCATTTTTTAGAAGTAAGTTTTTATTATTTGATTTAGTAAAAAAAAGATTAATTATTGAAAATAATGAAAAAAAGATAATTGATATTAAGACATTAGAAGTAATGAGTGAAAAATTAACTAAAAATAGAAAAATTAAATAATTAAAAAATTATTATTTAAGTTCCTTTGGAACTTTTTTATTATCTTTTAATTTAATGCTTTAAATGTGATATAATATAATAACACGAGGTGATTTATATGCCTATTAATTATCAACTTAAATTAGATGAAATTTTAGAAGAAATAACTAATTCTAATAAAGTACCAAAGTTATTACTACATAGTTGTTGTGCACCATGTAGTAGTTATGTTTTAGAATATCTTTCAAATTATTTTAAAATAACAATTTTTTATTATAATCCTAATATTTATCCAAATAGTGAGTATCAAAAAAGAGTAGAAGAACAAAAAAGACTTTTAAAAATAATAAAAACTAAATATCCTATTGATTATATTGAAGGAAATTATGATTATGAATTATATTCTAATAATATTAAGGGTTTAGAAAATGAAATAGAAGGCGGAAAAAGATGTTTTGTATGTTATCGTTTGAGAATGGAAGAAGCAGCAAGACAAGCTAAAGAGTTAAATTTTGATTATTTTACGACTACTTTATCAGTAAGTCCATATAAAGATTTTAAAGTACTTAATGAAATAGGTGAAGAATTAGCTAATAAATATAATATTAATTATTTATATGCGGATTTTAAAAAGAAAAATGGTTATTTAAGATCAATTGAATTATCTAAAAAATATAATTTATACCGCCAAAGTTATTGTGGTTGTGAATATTCATTAAAAAGTAGAGAAGGGATAAAATATGTTAAAACTAATTAAATATTTAAAAAAATCAGTAATACCTATTATATTTATTATTATATTATTAATTATCCAAGCTTTTACTGATTTATCTTTACCACAATATACATCTAAAATTATTAATGTTGGTATTCAACAAGGTGGTATTGAGAATATTGTACCAATAGTTATACGTGAAAGTACTTTTGATAAGATTTTATTATTTATTGATGAAGAAGAACAATTAATATTAAAAAATAGTTATATAAAATTAGAAAAAGAATTATTAACAAGTGAAGGATATAACAAATATTTAAAAAAATATCCTCTTATTAAGAAAGAAAATATTTATAAACTTAAAAGTATAAATAAAGATAATTTACAAAAATTAAACAGTTTATTATTAAAACCTATTTTATTAATTAATGGAATAAATAGTAATAATGAATTAAAAGAAAAAATTTTGAAATATTTAAATAATAATGAAAAGACAGATATTTTTACGATTATTGAGTTATTACCAAGTGAACAAAAACAATTGATAATAAAGGAATTAGATAAAAATATTGGTAATTTACCAGAATCAATTTTAGAACAAATGGCAATTGAATTTATTAAAAGAGAATATGAGATTATTAGTGTTAATGTAAATGAGATGCAAATTAGATATATTTTGACAACTGGCTTGATAATGTTATTAATTTCTTTAGGTAGTGCTGGTGCTGCTATTTTAATTAGTTTAATAGGTTCAAGAGTAGCGGCTAAAATCGCTCAAAATCTTCGACATAAAGTATTTACAAAAGTTATTTCCTTTTCAGAAGCAGAATTTAAGAAATTTTCAACATCTTCGTTAATAACACGTACCACTAATGATATTCAACATATTCAAATGGTTATTGTTATGATTTTAAGAAATGTTATATATGCTCCAATTATGGGAATTGGTGGAATTATTAAGGTATTACAT
This sequence comes from Mollicutes bacterium, assembly GCA_012520435.1. Lineage (GTDB taxonomy): Bacteria > Bacillota_I > Bacilli_A > RF39 > UBA660 > JAAYOI01. The sequence goes on along the minus strand of JAAYOI010000067.1, from coordinate 6,475 downwards.
ACTGATGTATCAATGACCTGGGTTATTGGTCTTGGTGTTTTTATTATTTCATTAATTGTTTTTCTTTTGTTTTTGGTAGCTTTTCCTAAGTTTAAATTGATTCAAAAATTAATTGATCGATTAAATTTAGTTAGTCGTGAGATTTTATCTGGTATTCCTGTTATTAGGGCTTTTAGTACGGAAAAATATGAAGAAAAAAGATTTGATAAAGCTAATATAGATTTAATGAAAATACAATTATTTGTCAATCGTACTATGGGATTAATGATGCCCCTTATGACTTTTATTATGAGTGGTATTTCTCTTCTTATTGTATGGGTTGGAGCTCATAATATTGATAGTGGTACGATTCAAGTTGGTGATATGATGGCCTTCCTTCAATATGCGATGCAAATAATGATGGCTTTCTTAATGATTTCAATTGTTTCTATTATGATTCCAAGAGCTAGTGTTTCAATGGGAAGAATTGATGAAGTATTAAGAACCAAAAATGTTATTAATGATCCCGAAATTCCTGAAACCTTTGATAAAACAAAAAGAGGTTATATTGAATTTAAGAATGTTTCATTCTGTTATCCTGATGCCGATGAAAATGTTTTAACAGATATTAATTTTGTTGCTAGATCTGGTGAAATTACTGCTTTTATTGGTAGTACTGGAAGTGGTAAATCAACCATTATTAATTTAATTCCACGTTTTTATGATGTAACTAGTGGTGAAATATTAATTGATGGTGTTGATATTCGCAAAGTTAATTTACAAGAATTACGTTCAAAAATAGGTTATGTTCCCCAAAAAGGTATTTTATTTTCTGGAACAATTGAATCTAATATTAAATTTGGTAATAAAAAAATTACTGATAAAGAAATGCAAAAGGCTGCTGAAATTGCTCAAGCTAAAGAATTTATTATGCGTAAAAAAGAAAAATTTGATTATAAAATTGCTCAAGGTGGAACTAATGTATCTGGTGGTCAAAAACAACGTCTTTCGATTGCTAGAGCAGTCGCTAAAAATCCTGATATCTTTATTTTTGACGATAGTTTTTCAGCCTTAGATTTTAAAACTGATGCGACTTTAAGAACAGCTTTAAAGAAAGAATTAAAAAATAAGACAGTTATTATTGTTACGCAACGAATTAGTAACGTTTTACATGCTGATCAAATTATTGTTTTAGAAAATGGCAAAATAGTAGGTAAAGGCAAACATACCGAAATACTTAAAAATTGTCAAGTCTATCGTGAAATCGCATCTTCGCAATTATCAAAGGAGGAATTATCTAATGCGTAGACCAGGACCAATGCGTTTTTCTACTGAAAAACCAAAAGATTTTAAGAAAACATTGAAAGTTTTACTTACTTATTTCAAAGCATATCGCATTAGTATTATAATTGTTATTCTTTTTGCGATTTTAAGCACTGTTTTTTCTATTATAGGTCCTAAAATATTAGGGAAAGTAACTACAGAAATTTTTAATGGTTTAATTAGTTCATTAACTGGGGCAATGGGGATAAATTTTGAAAAAATTGGGAATTTACTTCTAATATTATTAGGATTATATACTTTCAGTTTAATTTGTTCTTTTATTCAAAATTTTATTATGAGTAGTGTTACTCAAAAAATATCTTATCAACTTCGTAAAAATATATCACAAAAAATAAATAAATTACCATTAAGTTATTTTGAAAAGCAAACACATGGGGAAATATTATCAAAAATTACTAATGATATTGATTTATTAAGTAATAATTTAAGTCAAAGTATAACCCAAATTATTGTATCAATAACTTTAGTTATTGGTGTTCTTATAATGATGTTATCAATTAGTCCTTTAATGACTTTAGCTATTATTGCAACCTTACCAATATCTTTAGGAAGTATTAATTTTATTGTTAAAAAGTCACAAAAATATTTTCAAATGCAGCAAGAATATTTAGGACATATTAATGGTCATGTGGAAGAAATGTATAGTGGTCATAATGTCATTAAAGCATTTAATGGTGAAGAAGCAGTAATTAAAAAATTTGATAAGATTAATGATACTTTATATACTTCCGCATGGAAAAGCCAATTTTTATCGGGAATAATGCCACCATTAATGCATTTTCTTAGTAATATTAGTTATGTTATTATTTCTCTTTTAGGCGGTTATTTAGTTATTATTAAACGTTTAGAAATAGGAGCTATTCTTTCATTTTCACAATATGCAAGAAACTTTACTAATCCTTTAACCCGAATTGCTCAAATAGTTAATTTATTACAAGCAACAACGGCTGCTGCTGAAAGAGTTTTTGAACTTTTAAATGAAGAAGAAGAATCAAAAAATGTTAAAGATCCAGTTTCTATTGAAAATATAAAAGGAAATATTACATTTAAAAATGTTTGTTTTGGTTATCAACTAAATAAAATAATTATTGATAATTTTAGTGCGGAAATTAAAAAAGGACAAAAAATTGCGATTGTTGGACCAACCGGGGCTGGTAAAACAACTATTGTTAAGTTATTAATGCGTTTTTATGATGTAAATAGTGGAGAAATATTAATTGATGGTCATAATATTAAAGATTTTAATCGTCATAAATTACGTAAACTTTTTGGAATGGTTTTACAAGATACATGGTTGTTTAATGGAACAATTAAAGAAAATATTCGTTATGGTAATTTGGATGCAACTGATGATGATGTTATCAAAGCGGCTAAAGCCACTAAAATAGATCACTTTATTCGTACTTTACCAAATGGTTACGATATGGTTTTAAATGAAGAAACAGATAATCTTTCACAAGGACAAAAACAATTATTAACGATTGCCAGAGTCATTCTTGCCAATCCTAAAATATTAATTTTGGATGAAGCAACAAGCAATGTTGATACAAGAACAGAGGTATTAATTCAAGAAGCAATGGATGAATTAATGAAAGGAAGAACTAGTTTTATTATTGCTCATCGTTTATCAACTATTAGAAATGCTGATTTGATTTTAGTCATGGATAATGGAAAGATAGTAGAACAAGGTAAACATGAAGAATTATTAAAGAAAAATGGATTTTATGCGGAATTATATTATTCGCAATTTGAAAATATTTAATTTACTTTACATTTAATAAAATTTATAAATTGACTTTATTCAACATGTATTATATAATATAATTGAAATATAATAGAAGAGGTGAATAGGGTGAAAAAATATTTAGTTATTTTAGGAATAATTATGTTATTGTTAAGTGGTTGTACAGCAAAAAATAATTATAAAGCATTAGAAGAAGAATTAAAAGAAAAAGCTACTAAATACTATCAAGATTATATTGAAGGAAAAGTATTAGGTTTTGATGAACATCGAGTATCTTTAGAAGCATTAGAAAAAGCAGAAGTTGATATTAGTAATTTTAAAAAGAAATATTGTGATAAAAGTTCATATGCTTCAATTAAATTAAAATATGATGATAATAATGAACCTACTGGAGAATTTGAAGTGGAAAATCACTTAACATGCGGTGAATATACAACTAAAAAAAAGTAGTATTTACTACTTTTTTTATTATTAGGATGATATGATATAATTGTTTTAATTTCTTATAATAAGGAGTAAGTTATGAAAGATAAAATAATATTAATGATTAAAGGTTTTTTTATTGGAGTTGCCAATGTTATTCCTGGGGTAAGTGGTGGAACACTTGCCATTACCATGGGAATATATGAACAATTAATTAAAGCTGTAAGTCATTTTTTTAGTGATTTAAAAGAAAATATTAAATTGGTAATTTCAGTTGGTTTAGGAGCTGGACTAGCAATCTTATTAATGAGTAAAATCATTGGTTATTCTTTAGAACATTATCCTATTCCAACAACTATTTTCTTTATTGAACTTATCTTAGGTGGTATGCCTGTTATTTTTAAAAAAGTAAAAAATCATTATAAAAGTATTCCTAATTTATTAATTTTTTTAATTACTTTTATTATTGTTATATCTTTATCTTTTTTAGATAGTGGAGATAGAGTAGTTAATTTTAACAATCTTAATATTATAGGTTATATTATATTATTTTTAGTAGGAATGATAAGCGCTGCTACGATGGTTATTCCTGGGATTAGTGGATCTTTTATTTTAATGTTACTTGGTTATTATAAACCAATTATTGATACGATTAGTGATCTTACTAATTTTGATAATTTGGTTAACAATATACTTATTTTATTTCCTTTTGGAATGGGTATATTGATTGGTATTGTTTTAATATCTAAAATAATTGAATATTTATTAAAAAAACATGAAATTAAAACTTATTGTGCCATTATTGGTATTGTTTTAGCATCCATTATCTTAATATTTAAACCATTACTTTCTTTACCATATGATTTTATTCAAATCGTAATTAGCTTAATCTTAGGTATAATTGGTTACTTTATTGCATATAAATTAGGAGATGAATAATATGTTTGAAATCATTCTTTTAGCAATCATTCAGGGGATTGCTGAATTTTTACCTATTTCAAGTTCAGCTCATTTAATTATATTTAGAGATGTCTTTAATATAGGATCAAAAATAACTAATGATATTGCGCTTTCTTTTGATATTGCTTTACATTTTGGAACTTTATTAGCTATTGTTATTTACTTTTTTAAAGACTTTATTAATTTAATTATTAATGGGCTTACCAAAGGCCCTAAAAATAACGATGGCAAATTATTTTGGTTCATCGTTCTCGCAACCATTCCTGCTGGAATTGCTGGTGTCTTGTTTGAAGATGTTATTGATAATGTTATTAGAGGAGAATATTTAATAATTGCTTTAGCGCTCGCTATAGTAGGTATTATTATTTATCTTATTGATTATTATTCAAAAAGAAATAAAAATTTAAAAGATATGAATTATATTGATGCCTTAATTATTGGATTTTCACAAATATTTGCTTTAATTCCAGGTTTTTCTAGATCAGGAACAACTATTGCTGCCGGTCGGGCATTAAAATTAGATAGGGAAGATAGTGCGAAATTTTCATTCTATTTATCAGCTCCCGTTGTCTTAGGGGCTTCTCTCTTAACACTTATGAAAGATGAAACCATTACTATTATTTCTAATAATTTATCTATCTTTCTTATTGGTATTTTAATTTCCTTTATTACTGGCCTTTTATGTATTGAATTTTTATTAAAATATCTTAAAAAACATGATTTTAAATTATTTATGTGGTATCGTTTAATTTTAGCTATAATAGTTATTATATGGTTATTCATATAATAACTTTTTTTATTGTTTAATCGTTAAATATATACTATAATAAGTATAGTAGTAGGTGATGATGATGGTTCATTTTTTAATTAATAATATAGGATTAAATGCTGATAAAAAAATATATGAGTTAATAAAAAATGATAATACTCATAGTCTTTTTATAACTAATCCTAATATGGTTACTAAAACTAAAATGGATATTAATGCTTTAGGAATATCTTTTTATATAAAAGTTTTTGATTTAAAAACATTAATCAAAAAGATTTATCGTGATTATATTCATGAGCTAGAAATAATTAACTCAGAAACTCAAAGAATATTATTTTTAAAAGCCATCATTAAAGCTTCACCTAATTTAAAAGTTTTAGGCGGTTATTATGAAGAAATAGTTGATGATATTATTGATATATATAATACCGAAAAAAGATTAGTTTTAAAAAAGACTAATTATCGTAATCTTAAAATTGATGATATTAATCTTATTATTGAAACTTATTTAGAATTAATTAAAGATAAATATATTGATGAAGTAAATATATATAAGGTAGTTAATAAATATTTAAAAGAAAATGAAATATATAGAGATTATAATATTTATATTAACGATTTATATTATTTTGATGAATTAGAAAAAGATATTATTTTATCGTTATTAAAAGGTTCTAAAAATAGTTATATGGTCTTTTTTACGGATAAAGAAATTAATGGATTAGAAATAATATATGAAAACTATCAATATTTTTTAAATAATTTAGATAATATAAATTTTATTAATATTGATAATGAAAATCCATATAAAGAATTTTTAATTAATCATTTATTTTCATTTAATTATGTTAAATATGATGATAATGTTCCTATAAGTTTATATGGTGCTAGTGATCCATATGATGAAGTTGTATTTGTTGCGAATAAAATTGAAAATTTAAGACGTTTATATAATTATCATTATCGTGATTTTTTAATTGTTGCGAATAATCCTAATGATTATGAACGTTATATGGATTTAATATTTAAAGATAATTATATTCCATATCATAAAAAAAGGATGATAAATCCTAATTTTACCCAATTTATTAATTTATTATTAGATATTATTGATGGTGATATAAAAAATAAAACAATTATTAAATTACTGAAGTTTGAATATTTTAATCTTTCATTTGAATTAATTGAAAAATTAAATCAATATATATATGTTAATAATTTAGAAAATAATGATTTTAATTTTAATCATGAAATAG
>JAAYOI010000066.1 GCA_012520435.1 Mollicutes bacterium | reverse complement strand
GCAACCATATTATTATCGCGTATGTGCAGAAGATAATAGTGGTAATATAGCATGTACCAATGGTAATAAAGTAACTCCAACAGATGCATATTATTGTGGAGGATTAAGCGGAACAGCAGTCGCAAGTAATGTATTAAGTGGCAAAACATTTTATAATTCAAGTGGTAATTTAGTAACAGGTTCAATGCCAAATCGAGGAGGAGTAGTAATAACCCCTGGTGCAAATAATCAAACAATTCAAGCCGGATATCATGATGGAAGTGGGTATGTAAAAGGAGATCCTGATTTAATACCAGAAAATATTCGTGAAGGTGTTAATATATTTAATGTTGTTGGAACTTGGTATTCTTATTTAAATCCACAAAATGTAACAACAGTAAATATAAATCATTATAGATATGTAACATCACATAGTGATACAGGTGAAAGAATAATTTATACTCTTCCTTCAAACTGGAAAGCTGTACTTATTGTTGCTAATTACAATGAATATAGTAATATTTATACACGTGCTAGTGGTTATGATATGTATAATGAACGTGCTTGTAGCGGAGAAATAACTTTTGCTGGTGCGACAACAATAGTTTCAGCTCATTCAAAAGGTTATGATGATTACGGAAGTCAGGGTGTTCTTTTTATAAGGGCATCTCAAAATCAATTTTATATGGTTGCAGCTAGTTATTTATATTATTCATGGTATCATCACGGTAGTTTACAAGGGACATCTTTTTCATTAGATTTAAGAACATTATCTAGTAATACAATTACTTCAAATGTTTGGGCAACTAGTGGTTTTGATGGTTGGAATGTTGAAATAATAATGCGTGCTACACTTTATATTTTTACATAGTGAATGAAATTATAATAAGTAAGATAATAGATATAATAATGGTCAAAAGTGTAAAACTATAACATTTTATTGGAAGGATATATTCCTTCCAATTTTATTATTTTTTATAAAGTTTCTTTTTGTATATTTATAAAAATTTTAATCACAATATAAATAAGGAGGAATTTATGAAAAAGTTTTTAAGTTTAATAGGAATAATAATATTATTAACAGGTTGTGATCTCAGTAAAATGTATAATACACCAACTAAACAAGCTGAAATGTTTTTATCAAAATATCAATCATTAGATAAAGAAGTAATGGATGATTTAGATTATGTAATAGGGGGAGAAATAAATCTTAATGAAGAACAACGTAATAAGTATCGTAATATTATGAAGAAACATTATCAAGATTTAGTTTATAATATTAAAGATGAAGAAGTAAATGGTGATATCGCAACTGTTATTGTCGAAATAGAAGTTACTGATTATTCAAAAGTATTAGCAGATGCTAAAAATTATTTTCAAAGTAATCCTAATGAGTTTTTAAAAGAAGATGGAACTTATGATCATTCAAAATTTATTGATTATCAATTAGATAAATTAAAAGAAGCTAAGGATAAAGTTAAATATACTTTATATTTATCATTTAGTAAAATAGATGGGAAATGGCAAATAAATAAATTAAGTAAAAGTGATGAAGAGAAAATTAATGGAATATATGTATATTAGGACTAAACAAGTCCTTTTTTTCATATCATTTTATAGGTGATGTCATGAAAAAAATTATTTTAATAGCCATATTATTATTGTTTCCTTTATCAGTTTTAGGACTTGAAAGTAATGGACAATGTACTATTTTAATGGATCAAGATAGTGGAAGGATATTATATGCGAAAGATGTTAATACAGTAAGAAGTGTGGCAAGCATTAGTAAGATTATGACAGCAATACTAGCAATAGAATCTAAAAAATTAGATGATATAGTGGAAATTGGTGAAGAAATAAATGGCTCTTATGGTTCCGGTATTTATATTAAAGTTGGTGAAAAAATGCGTTTAAGGGATTTAGTTTATGGTTTAATGTTAAGAAGTGGTAATGATGCAGCACTTGCTATTGCTCATTATGTTGGAGGTAGTGTCAGTAAATTTGTAGAAATGATGAATGAAAAAGCTAAAGAAATAGGAATGAAAAATACAACTTTTAGTAATCCAAGTGGTTTAGATAATGAAAAAGGCAATTATTCAACTGCTTATGATATGGCAATTTTAACTAAATATGCAATGCAAAATGAAGAATATAGAAAGATTGTAGGTACTAAAAAATATGTTATTAAGACTAATATGAATACTTATGTTTGGAATAATAAAAATAAATTATTAAGTCTTTATAAATATACTACAGGCGGGAAAACAGGTTTTACTGAGATTGCTAAAAGAACTTTAGTATCTACGGCTTCTAAAGATGATCTTAATTTAATTATTGTAACTTTAAATAATGGGAATGATTTTAATGAACATATGGATCTTTATGAAGAAACTTTTGAAACTTATAAAAAATATAAAATATTAAAAAAAGGAAATATTAATGTTTTTGATGATAAATATTATAAAGATTATAATTTATATTTAAATAAAGATTTTTATTATCCTTTGACTAATGAAGAAAAAAATAATCTTTATTTAAAAATTGAATTAGAAAAGAAAATAATATTTAAAAAAGGTAATGAAATAGGTAAAGCGATAGTAATGATGGGAGATAAAAAAATATATGAAGATAGTATTTATCTTGGTAAATTAAAAACAAAAAATAAAAGTAATATTTTGAAAAGAATAATTGATTGGATTAAGGGATTATGGTAAATAAAATATGGGCCTTTTTTATTGTTGTAGGTATTATTTTTTTTCTTACAACAGGAGATTTAGAAACACTTAATTATGAGATTTTAAATAGTGCGAAAAATAGTTTTGAAATGGTTACCAAAATATTTCCTGTCATGGCATTATGGCTAGGGATTATGAATATTGCAAAAGTTTCAGGACTTTTAAATAAAATATCTAATATACTTTCACCTATTTTAGGTAAACTTTTTCCTGAAATACCTAAAGGTCATGAATCACTTAGTTTAATTGCATCTAACATTGTTGTTAATATGTTTGGTTTAGGGAATGCGGCAACCCCTTTTGGATTAAAAGCAATGAAATCATTACAATTGCTTAATAAGAAAAAAAATACAGCTAGTCGTAGTATGATTACTTTTTTAATTATTAATACAAGTGGTGTCACTTTAATTCCAACAACTGTTATTTCATTAAGAATGATGTATCAAAGTAAACATCCAACTGAAATTGTTTTGGCTTGTATTTTAGCAACCACTATTTCAACTATATGTGCGATTACTATCGATTATTTAATTACAAGAAGAAGGTGATTTATGTTTAAAATCATTTCTAATTTAATTATTCCTTTAATGGTTTTAGGAATAGTTATTTATGGTATTAGGCAAAGGGTTAATGTTTATGATGTATTTATTGAAGGAGCAAAAGAAAGTTTTGAAATGGTTATATCTTTATTTCCTTGTATGCTAGCAATGATATTTGGAATTAATCTTTTTTTAAAAAGCAATGCTTTAAATTATTTTTTAAATCTTTTAAAACCTTTTTTTTCTTATCTTAATATACCTTTAGAAATAATTCCCATGGCTATTATGCGGCCAATATCAGGAAGTTCTAGTCTAGCAATTCTGAATAATTTATTTCAAGAATATGGACCTGATAGTTTTATTGGAAGAGTGGGATCAGTTATTCAAGGTTCAACTGAAACAACTTTTTACGTTTTAACTTTATATTTTGGTAGTGTAGGTATAAAAAAAATAAGGCATGCCTTATGGGTTGGTTTATTAGTTGATTTAATTGGTATTCTTGTAAGTATTATAATTGTTGGATTGTTTTTTCAGTAATGATAAGGTATAATTACTTCTAGGTGATAATATGGAAAGACTACAAAAGGTGATAGCAAACAGTGGATATTGTTCAAGAAGAAAAGCTGAAGAATTAATTAAAGAAGGAAAAGTGACAATTAATGGTGAAGTAGTAACAGAATTAGGTATTAAGATTAGTTCTAAAGATGTAATTGAAATAGATGGTATACCTTTAAAGAAAGAAGAAAAAGAATATATTTTGCTTTATAAACCTAGGGGGGTTGTAACAACTACTAGTGATGATAAAAAGCGAAAAACAGTAATTGATTTAATTACAACTGATAAAAGAATTTATCCAGTTGGTAGATTAGATTATGATACAACTGGTGCTTTAATTTTAACCAATGATGGAGAACTTACCAATTTATTAATGCATCCTAGAAATAATATTGCAAAAGTTTATGTAGCGAAAGTAAAAGGTAACTTAGATAAAGAAAGTTTAAGAAAATTAGCTGAAGGTGTTATTTTTGATGGTAAAAAAACATTTGAAGCTAAAGTAAAATTACGTAAACAAGACAAAAAGAAGCAAATATCAATTGTTGAATTAACGATTCATGAAGGAAGAAATCATCAAGTTAAAAAGATGTTTGAAACAATTGGTTGTAAAGTAATGAAATTAAAAAGAGAAAGAATTGCTTTTTTAGATTTAAAAGGACTTAAAGCCGGTGAATATCGTTATTTAACGCCTAAAGAAGTTAAAAAATTATATTATGAAATTAAAAAAGGTTAATATGTATTATTAACCTTTATTCTTTTTTATTATCTTCATTTACTTCTTCAATCGCATTAGTAGGACAATTTTCTAATGCATCCATTACATCAGCTGTTAGTTCTTCTGGAATTTTATCTTTTATAACTTCAGCAAAACCTTTATCATTAAGGCTAAAAACATTAGGTGCAATGGCTTGACATGCACCACAACCAATGCATTCATCTTTATTTACTCTAACTCTCTCCATTTTTATACCCTCCTTAATCAATTATAAAAAAAACATGATAAAAATGCAAGCAAATAGTTTTAAAAAAAGTAAAAATATGATATCATTAAAACAATGGGGTGATAGTATGTTAAGTAGGATGGAAAGGTATTATAAATCAAGTGCTTCTGTTCAAAGGAGAACAAAACGTAATGAAGATTTGTATAAAAAAATATATGAAGATGCGGAATATACCAATATTGAAGGTATTACAAGTATTGAAAAAACAAATGAAATAGATTTATCAAAAATTAAAGAATTATTGAATAAGGAAAAAGATGAAAAAGAAAATAAAGAAGCCTTAGAAAAAAGAAAAGAATTATTAACTTTACATACTCAAAGCTTAGATTTTGAAGATGAAAAAAGAAATTACGATATTCGTGATGTTTTAGATAAAGCCAAGAGTAAAAGAAGTAATGTAGGTGATCAATACTATAGTTTAAGAAATACCCAATATAATATTTTGAAAAAAATAAATTTAAAAGAGGAACTTGATAAACAAGAACCAGAAGAAGATGAATTGAAAAAACTAATTGATACTATCACCAGTACTAGTATGTTGAATAAATTAGGCGATAAAGAATTAAGTCTTAATATTTTAGATGAATTAAAATCTAATGGAAATACTCAAACATCAAGAACTATTGGTAAGCTTTTAGAAGAAGCTAAAGCTAACGAACAAGAGCAAGAAGAAAAACAAGAAATAGATAAATCATTTTATACTTCTAGTGTAAGTTTTACTGATACTGATTTTGAAGATTTAAAAGAAATTAATGTAACTTTAAAGAAAAATAATGTTTTAATAAAAATATTATTAGTTGTTTTATTAATTATTATATTAACTGGTATTGGTTATTTTGTTTATACTTATTTAGCATAAAAAAAGAAATTCTTTTAATTAAAATTTCTTTTTTTATTTAAGAGAAAGATAAAAGTTCCTACAATAATAACATTACCTAAACTATTAATTAAATTCTTTTTATTGTAATATTCATTATTTTTTCTAGAAAATTTATATTGTTCATATTGACTAGGACAAAAATCTTCATCATCATATTCGTTTTTTGGTATATATTGACCACAGTTTTCAATTTTATATTCATCGTAAGTTAAAATAGGTTCTTTAATAATAGTGTTAATAAAACTATTATACATAATAAAGATAGCAATAACTAACCATAAAATAAGAATCAAATTAGCCACACGATGAATTAAATCTTTTTCTTTACTAAATAAATGCATTAATTAATCCCTCTTTTCTTCTTTTTATTTAAAAGATATAAAGTTGCGGATACAATAATAACACTTCCTAATGATGTCAAGATAATTTTTTGTTTACGATAAACACTATTTTCATTTGCTTTCTTATAACTATTATAAAATGTTTGGCATTCTTCCTTGTTTTCAAATGTCTTATATTCACAATGAATGCTTCGATATTCATCGTATGTCATTAATGGTTTTGGCATAATAACATCTACTAAATTAATATAAAAAATAGTTATTGAACCAATTAACCATAATAATAAAACAAGGTTAGTTACTTTTAATATTAAATCTTTTTCTTTGTTAAATAAATTCATATCATTTCCTCCTAGTATAATTATACCATACTGTTAAAAATTTTATTAATAAATTAATAATAAAGATATAAAAAGCATAAAAATTCGTTAAAAATTATTGACATTTTTTGGAAAATAAGTTATTTTTATTTAGGGTGTACGTTATGTGGAAGGGGAAAGAAAGTAAAAAAAATTTAAGTTATATTAAAGTATTTAATATTTCTTTTTTCTTTTCACGTTTATTAATGAAAAATCACTATTGTAATTATTAGTGATTTTTTATTATGCTTTTTTATACCCCTAGAAGGAGGATGTATGAAAAATAATAATAAGAAACTCATCTTGGACGTACATGAAAAGCCTTCATTTTGGAAGGGAATTGTTTTATCATTACAACATGTGTTTGCTATGTTTGGGGCAACAATTTTAGTCCCAATATTAGTTAATGCGGAAGCCGGTGAAGAAATTTTATCACCAGCAGTAGCCCTTTTTACTTCGGGTATTGGTACATTAATTTATGTTTTATGTACCAAAAGAAAATCGCCTGTTTATCTTGGTAGTTCATTTGCTTTTATAACACCTATGATTATTGCCGCCGGCAAAGGCGGAGTAGCATCCGTTATGACAGGTATTATGGCAGCGGGATTAGTTTATGTCATTGTTGGACTTATTATTAAACTAGCGGGAAAAGATTGGCTTAATAAACTATTGCCACCAATTATTGTTGGACCAATGATAATGATTATTGGACTTGGTTTAGCACCTGCTGCAATTTCACAAATTGGTATATCTTCTGGTTCTAGTGTTGAATGGAAGGGATTATTAGTTGCCTTAATTACCTTTTTAACGACAGCAATTATAATTATAAAAGGGAAAGGGTTTATTAAAATCATACCATTTTTTATAGGAATAACAACTGGTTATGTTGCTTCAATTATTTTGGGAATGGTAGATTTTACTATAGTTAAAGAAGCGTCTTTTATAGGAATGCCTAAATTAGTTATTCCTTTTAAAGATTATTTGCCAGTAGTATCAGGTTTATTGATAATTGTTCCGGTAGCTATTGTAACAATAGCTGAACATATTGGTGATCATACGGTATTAAGTGAAATTATTGGTAGAAATTTACTTAATGATCCAGGATTAGACCGTACTTTATTAGGGGATGGTCTAGCAACCTTTGCTGCAGGCTTTTTTGGTGGCCCCCCAAATACAACTTATGGTGAAAATACTGGAGTAGTAGGAATGACTAAAATAGCGTCTATCATCGTTATTATTGGAGCATCTTTAATTTCAATTATACTTGCTTTCTTTAGTAAATTTACTTCTTCAATATTAACTATTCCTAATCAAGTATTAGGAGGAGTATCATTATTGTTATATGGGTTTATAGCGGTTAATGGATTAAAAGTATTAATTAAGAATAAAATTGATTTTGATCAACCAAAAAATATTATTATTGCTTCTACTATGTTAGTATTAGGTTTAGGCGGGGCTACTCTTTCATTTGTTAAAGGTGATTTTTCTCTTACTATTTCAGGAATGTCTTTGGCATGTATCGTTGGAATTTTAATTAATTTATTACTTACAAATAAAGAAACCAAAGAAAAATAGGTTAATTTAATAATAAGATAAAAAAACAGACACAAAAAATGTCTGTTTTTTTGATATAATAAAAAGGAAGAAAATGGTGATGTTATGGAATTAAATGAAATAAAAGAAGTGACAATTACAGGAATAGATCATTATGGTCGTGGTATTGGGAAAATAGATGGTTGTGTGATTTTTATTCCTAATACTTTAGTAGATGAAAAAGTTAAAGTAAAAATAACAACTGTTAAAAAAGATTATTTAGAAGGAGAAGTTATTGATTTTCTTAATATAAGTGAAAAAAGAATAACACCTAAATGCCCATATTTTTATGAATGTGGTGGTTGTGATTTAATGCATATGGATTATCAAGAACAACTTTTATTTAAAGAAACTAAAGTAAAAGAGATTATGCAGAAATTTGCGGGAATAGATAATAATTTAGTAAAAGAAATTATAAGTAGTGATGATTTATTTAATTATCGTAATAAGATTGCTTTTCAAGTAAAAAAAGGAAAAATAGGTTTTTGTAAGAAAAAAAGTTATGATCTAGTTGATATAGATAATTGTTTAATTAGCGATGAAAAAATGAATAAGATACTTAAATTAATAAAAGAAAAAATAGGTTTATATGGAATTGAACAAGTAATTATTCGTAGTTGTAAAAATACTGATGATTTAATGATTATTTTAGATATTAATAGACCTATTGATGAAGAAAAAATAATTAAAACATTATCTGATATTGCATCCTCAATTATAAAGAAGATTCGTAATAAATATACGGTTATTGTAGGTAATGATTATATTATCGAAAAATTAGGTGACTTATCATTTATAATTTCACCAAGTTCTTTTTTTCAAGTTAATACTAAACAAACAGTAAAATTATATAATAAAGTATTAGAGTATGCGAAATTAACAGGTAAAGAAAAGGTGTTAGATTTATATTGTGGAACAGGAACAATAGGTTTATATTTAAGTCGTTATTGCAAAGAAGTATTAGGTGTTGAAATTAATAAGGATGCGATTAAGGATGCTTTTAAAAATAAGGAATTAAATAATATTAAGAATATTGATTTTAAGTGTGGAGATGTTAGTAATATTATTGATAGTATTAATTTTAAACCCGATATTATTGTGGTTGATCCACCAAGAAGTGGTTTAGATCAATATACAATAAATCAATTAATTAAAATTAATCCAGAAAAAATTATATATGTTTCATGTGACCCAATTACTTTAGCACGTGATTTAAATTTATTAAAAGAACATTATGAAATAAAAGAAATAACACCTGTTGATATGTTTGTTAATACTTATCATGTAGAAAATGTGGTGTTGCTCACTAGATTGTAGATACTATTAATAAAAAGAGTGATTTTACGTTTGAAAAAACATGTTAAGGAGGTAAGTATGAAACAACAAAGAAAATATTATGAAGCATATGATGATAGATACAAGCAAGTTCATTAAAGATCATTTAAATGGTTTTCTGAACATCCCTCATCAATTGTTGAAGATACAATTATTAAATATGGAATAACTAAAAAAGCAAACAAACTTGAAATTGGTTGCGGAGAAGGAAGAGATGCGATTTACTTATTGGAAAAAGGATATAAGGTATTGGCTACAGATATATCGCATACTGTAATAAAACATTGCAAAGAATGGTATCCAAATTTTTCTCGATCCTTTAAAGTATTAAATTGCTTGACACAAAAATTACCTAAAAAATATGACTTTATTTATGCTGTGGCATTATTACACATGTTGGTTTTAGATAATGATAGATCGTCTTTTTATGAATTTATTTTCAAACACTTGAAAGAAAGCGGTATTGCATTAATATGTTCAATGGGTGATGGTAAAGAAGAATGGCAATCAAACATTGAAGATGCTTTCAAACTACAAAAAAGAATACATGAAAAAACAGGAAAAGAATTATTTATAGCCAGAACATCGTGCAGGAAAGTAAGTTTTAATACATTAAATAAAGAATTAGATGATAATAACTTGGAGTTACTTGAAAGTGGAATAACATCAATAATACCTGATTTTCCTACAATAATGTATGCAGTTGTAAAAAGACGTAACCTTAATGACAAAAATAGAGGGAAGAATGTTTAATAAAACAGGCGAATAGTTAATATGCTTATTACTCTTTGTGTTATGCGGTGATTACTATTACATATAAGTATAAAAAACAAGTTTTATAAAATATAAATAAGTATAGATAATTTTGTAATTGTTTTGAAATTTTAATGAAAAAGTTTTTATGATATATTTATAAAGTACAAGGATGGTGTATATGGGTATAAGTAAGTATATGAAGATTGCAGATGCATTAGCTAAAAAAAATTTAAAAACAAATCATGGTGGTCCTTTTGGTGCTATTGTTGTTAAAGATGGAAAAATTGTAGATAAAGGTAATAATCAAGTTCTTAAAACTAATGATCCAACGGCTCATGCCGAAATTGTAGCTATAAGAAATGCTTGTAAGAAGTTAAAAACTTATGATTTAAGTGGTTGTAAGCTTTATACTAGTTGTTATCCATGTCCGATGTGTTTAGTAGCCATCATTTGGTCTAATATCAAGGTTGTTTATTATGGTAGTACTAAAGAAGATGCTGAAGAAATTGGATTTAGAGATGATATGATGTATGATTATTTGAAAGATTTAACTAAAGGAAAACAAAATGAGGAAATATTAAAATTAATTGATATTAATAGTGATGATACGATCTTTGAAGCATTTAAAAATAAGAAAGATAAAACAATATATTGATAAGAAAGGAGGGTTTTAATGAAAATTGCCATCGCCTATTTTTCTGGGTACCATGGTAACACCAAAAAACTTTTAGATGCAATTGTTGGATTGAGTGATATAACATTAATTGATGTTGTTAATTGTAAGGAATTTAATTTATCTAATTATGATATAATTGGTTTTGCTTCGGGTATTTATTTTGGTAGTTTTAATAAAAAAGTTTTAAAGTTTGCTGAAAATAATCTACCGAATGATAAACAAGTTTTTCTTATTCATACTTATGGGGTAAAAGGTAATTATACAAAAGAAATAAAAAAGATTATTAAGGAAAAGAATTGTAAATTACTTGGAATTTATGGTTGTCGAGGTTTTGATACATTTGGACCATTTAAATTAATTGGCGGGATTGCTAAAGGTCATCCTAATGCTAAAGATATTGATGGAGCAATAAGTTTTTTTAAGAAAATAATTGAAAAATAAAAGGAGGATAAAATGGCGGAATTACCTGAAATCTTTAAGATTTCAAGACAAATGAAAGAAACTTTAAATGGTAAGATAATTAAAGATATTGTTATCACTCAAGAAAAATGTACTAATGTTACATTAGAAGATTGGAAGAAACGTGTTATAGGTGCTCAAATTCAAGATGTTATTAACAAGGGAAAATGGATAGTTACTAAACTAAATAATGGTGAAAATATTGCTTTGTCAGTTGGTATGGGAGCAGATGTTTTATTTTTTGAGAATGAAAAAAAACAAGCTGATAAATATCAAATAAAAGTATTATTTAAAGATGGAAGTGGCTATACTATTCGCTTTTGGTGGTTTGGTAAATTTTTGTTATGTACTGATGAAGAACTTGCATCAAATCCCGAAATAAAAGATATTGCAATTGATCCATTTGATAGCAAATTCACTTTTGAATATTTCACATCAATTTTAAAAGGAAAAAGAACACAAATAAAAAGTTTTTTAATGAATCAAAGAAATGTTAGTGGAATTGGAAATGCATATATGCATGATATTTTATTTAAAGCTCGTCTTCATCCTCAAAAGAAAATATCTGATATGACTGCTGAAGATATAAAAAATCTTTATAATAGTATTATAAGTGTATTAAATTTTTCTCGTGAAAAAGATGGGCTTGCTTATGAAAAAGACTTTTTTGATAAAAATGGTAAGTATACCATTGATGATTTTTTAATTGGTTATAAAGAAAAAAGGCCTTGCCCTTCATGTGGTGAAACAATTATTTCAATTAAAACTGGTAGTGCAACGTCATTTATATGTCCTAATTGTCAAAAAATATGATAGATTATTAATAATATGGTAAAATATAGTTTATTAAAAGGTTAATAACAAAAAGTTTTACTTTCTATCATATTTTTGATATAATAAATATATATACATGATTGCGAGGGATTTTTAATGGACAAAAAAAATGATGTTTTTAATGAAGATATTGAAATTATTGATGATTTAGATAGTAATATTGACGCTTTAATTGCAAACGAAAATAAAATGAATGAAAGTAATGAATATGTAATATCAGGGCCAGATCTTATGAGTGATTTTATGGCTGGTATTGATAATGAATTAGATTTATCAACTGAAAATTTTGATGATATAGATAATTCAGAAGTTTTAGAAGATGAAATAAGTAAGGATGAAGAAGATCGAGTAACTGAAGTATTAAATAAAGCAGAAATTATGGATGCTGATATTGCGGCACCAATTGAAGAGAAAAAAGAAACTTTAGCTATTACGCATGAAGAAGAAAAAGAAATAGATAGTAAAAAGGGTATGATATTTATAATTATATTATTTATTATTTTAATTATCTTTATCATTGCACTTCCAGAAATTACTAAAATAATTCAAAAGATTACAGGATAAAAAAACTAGATAAAAAATTATCTAGTTTTTTTGTCCTATGTTAGTTGATAATTCAATAATTAAATCCATATTATCATCTTTAGCTATAATATTTTTATGAATTTCTTCACATTTAAGGCATTTATAAATAATTTTAAAAGTATTTCGGAATTTTTCAATTCCAATAGGTTTTAACATTCCTAAACATTTATTAGCGCGATCTCCAGGATTGCAATCAACATGTTTAGAATATAAACAAAAAGGACAATGATCGCGGGCTGTATAACTTAATTTATTAACCTTTTTATGACAATTTTCACAAATAAATTCTTCATCAAGCATATTAAATTTTTTCATTTAATCACCTTAAATTATTATATCACGTATAATGTTAGGCATAAAGATTTTTCAAGTAAATTTGTTAATCTTTATGCTTTTTGTTATTATAAAAAGTAATCGGTAAAGACGGATTATAACAGGTACTTCGAGTACGATCGTAT
>JAAYOI010000065.1 GCA_012520435.1 Mollicutes bacterium | reverse complement strand
TCTGGCATATATTTTTTCCAACTTGCTATACATTTTTGAGCGAGAGCCGGTAACTCTCCCCTTCCAAACCAACAGTAATGAATTATTTTAGGTATCATTCTATCACCTCAATCTTTTTATGTTCTATTCTTTCATAATTACGTGATTTCTTGTGTTTCCTATAAGCATAATTCTCAATAATATACATAGGTAGTCCAACACCAAACAGATTTGTTAATGTAATTGGTATATTATACATTATAATCCCCATAGAGAAAGTAATTGTTAAAAATAAATATCGTAGTTTCGATATTGAATTTGATGCCTGATTAGCTTTTTGTCCCATTTTATAAGCCATTATAGCAAAAACAATTGAGTATATTGGGGATAATAAAAATCCAAAATAGTAATATCCAGAACCAATAGTTGTTGGAATCTGACCTGTTGTGCCATTCATTAAATTAAAATAAATTTGGCTATCAGTTTCTTTTAACGCAAATAGTGTATTACCAAAAGGGATTGCTTTTAAGAAGTCATATAAAAAATATTGTACTCTTATTCCAAGATCTTTTGGTAAATTAAAACTACCTGAAACTATGTTAGCGCCAGAAAAATAAGTGTTAAATATGGA
Organism: Mollicutes bacterium; assembly: GCA_012520435.1. GTDB lineage: Bacteria > Bacillota_I > Bacilli_A > RF39 > UBA660 > JAAYOI01. Next base: position 2,272 of record JAAYOI010000065.1, on the reverse strand, counting down.
AGAAAAATATTGGTTTATTTCTCCACCTACTAAATTAGATCTAAAGAGCCAATAAAAAATAACACTTATAGATGAAATTATTAATATTTTAGCTATTTTCTTTATCCTTTTATAAGGATAAATATAACTAATCAATAAAAATGAAATTAGTATGTAAATAATAGATCTTGCAATAGCACCATCTACTAAAAAGAGTTGACTTAATAGAACAAAATATGATAATACTTTTCTATATTTATTTCTTTTTTTTCTATTGATCAAAACAATAATAGTATTTGGTAATAGTAATCTTAATAATTTCATAAGATATTGACCAGTAACCAATGACAGTTTCGCTCCAAAACTTGTACCGTATTTTTGAGTTATATATGTTTGTTCTAAATGAGTGAATGTTGGGTCCTTGATACCAAAAATACTTCTATACCCTTCTAATAAACCCGGTGTATAAATAAAAATAGCTATTTGTATTATGACTAATATAAATAAAACGCCAATATATTTTCTATTAACGTGAAACGAACAATTGCTAAAATTATTCTTATTTTCTTTATTAGGATATTTTTTTACTAATAAAAAAAGTGCAGTCATGATAGCAATTGTTTCATATGCAACCAATAATATTGATATTGATGTATTAAAATGAACATTAAGTGTGATTTTATCATTATAGCCACCCAAAAGCATAAAAAATGGACTTATTACTAAACGAACAAACATAAGACCTAATATCATTGTTATTCCAATATTATCTAAAAAACTCTTAAACAACTTTGCATATATAAGCAAAGATGATGCAAAGATTAGAGGTAAAACAAATAATAAATTATAATGGTCTGGTTTATCAATATCAGTCAATAGAATTGCACTTACGGAGAAAGCAATCAATATCATAGATATTAAAATCAACATTTGCCATTTTTTTAAAGTTATATCCATTAAATCACTCTTTCTATTATCCTTTTTATGGGTGTTATTAATATTTATGAAATTTGTTCTGCCTACATTTTTAAATACATTTTTTCTAATTTTTTTGCCTCTTGGCTTATATCAAACCCTTTTTCTTTGACATTTAAATAACCTTGAGTTCTATTGTCATTTCTTTTTATACTTAATACTTCTTTAGCCCAATAGTTCGGAGATTTCTTCAAATCTAGATATTTATAATTAAATAAACATATTTCCTCTGTAATTGTATCAGATAATACGATAGGTAGACCTGATGCTTGAGCTTCTACTCCAACAACCGGTAACCCTTCAAATAATGATGGCAAAATAAAAATATCCATAGAACTTAATAAATCAGGGATGTCGTTCCGTTTTCCTAAAAATACTACATCATTATCTAATTCTAATTCTTTCACTTCTTCCTTTATCTTAGAAAATAAGGGCCCATCACCTAAATAAATCACAAATATACAAAATTTTTACCTTTAATCACCTAGTTTCAGATAAAATTCACATAATCTTTCTGCTTCTATATTTATATTAAAATTACTTTTCTTGGCAAGTCTAGCTCCCTCAATTCGATCTTTATTGCAGCTGCTGTTTAAGATAGTGTTCGCCCAAAATAATGCAGGTTTTTTGATAGATAAATAAGTACAATTAGAAAAATTAACGCTTTTAGTGATAGTATCAGAAATAAAACAAGGTAATCCTGATGTCTGTGCTTCCACAACAGCTACAGGTACTCCTTCAAAAAGAGATGGTAGAATAAAAATATCCATTGCAGATAAGAGTGCAGGTATATCCGTTCTCCTTCCAGCAAAGATTACATTCCCAGTTAAATTAAGTGAATTAATATGTTTTTTAATTCCTTCTATTAAAGGTCCGTCACCTACTAGTATTAATTTACTATTGACATTAAGTTTCTTATATTCATTAAACACATCAATTAAAAATTTGTGATTTTTCTCATTTGTAAATCTACCAACATGACCAAAAACCGTTTCATTTCCTTGTATATGAAAAGAAGAACGTATTTCTTCTCTTCGATTTATGTCAAATAGAAAATTATCGCAGTCAATAGCATTGTTTAGTATATATACATTTTTGTTTTTTATTGCTCTACCAAAAAGTTTACTTGCATCTTTAGAACAGGCCATATAATCAGTTGCAAAATGTCCAATAAATAAATTAATAATATAGTTACGTATAGCACTAATTTTTTTATTACTGTATTTAGTTGAGTGACTATGAGCAATTATATGTTTTATACCATGCCTCTTAGCATTTCTTCCAAAAAGTTCTGATGCAAAAATAGGATGGCAGTGTA
>JAAYOI010000064.1 GCA_012520435.1 Mollicutes bacterium | reverse complement strand
TCCATCTTTATTTATTCTTATTTCACCATCTTTTGGTTTTTGCCCTTTATACTGTAATTTCTTACCACTTGGATTATGTTCAGTATAATTATCATAAGTAATAGTTATTTCTTCTAAATCACCATTTAATATATCCATCGCATAACTTAATTCAGCTACTTCTATTATCCCATAAGCACTATTCTTTAATGCCCCTTTTTTGGCATCATCTATAACATTTAATATAAGTGGGGTTGCTATAATGGCAATAATTGCTAAGATAACAATAACCGCTAATAATTCTATTTAAGTAAAGCCTTTTCTCATATCTTTACCTCCTAGTATATTGCAACCAAATTGTAACATTTTTTTAAACGAAAGCAACCGTTTGGTATTATAAATCACAAAATTTAAAAGTAATATAAAAAACAGGTCAAGATTTATATCTTGACCTGTAATTCATTATTAATAATTTCAATCATACCAAAATTATATGCAAAAAACTCTTAAAATCCTCTTTTTCTTAAAAAAGCAGGAATTTCATCAGCATCTTCACTATTTTCTATTTCTTGTTTTAATTCTTCACGTCTTGCATAAGCATGATATAATGGTTCACTACTATCTTCAAAACCAGTTGCGATAACAGTAACAATTATTTCATCATTTAAGTTTTCATTAATAACAGCACCAAATATTGTATTAATATCTGTATTAGCAGCTGAACGAATAACTTCGATAGCTTCTTCTACTTCAAGTAAAGTTAAACTATTACCACCTGTAACATTAATAATAGCATCAGTTGCACCAGCTATACTGGTTTCTAATAATGGACTTGATACAGCTTGCATAGCGGCTTCGCTTGCACGATTTTCACCAACACCAATACCAATACCAATGAGAGCATTACCACGTTTTTCCATAACTGCTTTAACGTCCGCAAAATCAAGGTTAATAAGACCGGCAACAGCAATTAAATCAGAAATTGATTGAACTCCTCTTCTTAAAACATTATCAACTTCTTTAAAAGAATCTAATAATGGTGTTGTTTTATCGATAATATCACGTAAACGATCGTTTGGAATAACAATTAAAGTATCTACGTGTTTCTTTAATTCTTCTAATCCAACTAAAGCTTGTTCCATTCTTTTTTTACCTTCAAATGAGAATGGTTTAGTAACAATACCTACTGTTAATGCTCCTAATTCTTGAGCTATTTCAGCAACGATAGGAGCAGCTCCAGTACCAGTACCTCCTCCCATACCACAAGTAACAAACACCATATCAACGCCTTCTAAAGCAGCTCTAATTTCTTCTTTTGATTCTAAAGCAGCTTCTCTACCTATTTGCGGATTAGAACCAGCTCCTAATCCATTAGTTAACTGCGCTCCCATTTGAATTTTAATAGGCGCTTTAGAATTTCTTAATACTTGTAAGTCAGTATTCGCAACAATAAATTCAACCCCTTTTACTCCTGTTTCAATCATTCGATTGACCGCATTGTTGCCTCCACCGCCAATACCAATAACTTTTATTTTCGCTATCTGATCCATTTCTAATCCAAACATAATATCCTCCCTTATTCACTTAAAAAGTATCCAAATACCTTTCCTAACATTGATTCATTTGAAATATTAAGTATTCCTTTTCTAGTTGATGATAAATCTTCAATATCACTTTTAGTAAACATTGAATAATCTTCAATACCTTTTAATTCTAATTTATTTATAAAGTATATAATATTACCGAGTGCTGAAGAATACTTATTATGTCTTATTCCTGTTGTTTTTATATTACCTATTTTAACATCTTTTCCAAAAACATCTTCAGCTACATAATGGAAGTGAGTCATATTACTTGTCCCACCAGTAATTATTATATACTGAATTTTCTTATTTGTTAAGATATTTATTTCTTTTTTTGCTAAAGTTAATATTTCTTCAATACGCGACATTACAATTTCTGATACTTCAAATTGATTTATCTTTAATTTTTCATCATATGATGTACTAATTTCATAAGTATCATTAACACTCGCATATCTTTTATGAGCTAAAGCAAATTTTTCTTTTATTTTGCAAGCTACATCTTGATCTATTTTGCAGATATAAGCAATATCATTATCGATATTACTACCACCAAGTTGAATAATCGAATTTTTAACAATAATACCTTTATTATATAAAGAAACAGATGTTATTTCAGCACCCACATTAATAATAGCGCCAATTTGTTCTTCCATTTCTTTATTTTTTAAAGCATAAATATCGCCAATACAATTTAGCGAAATATCAACAACTTCAATACCAATACTTTCAATTAAACCAACAACTGAATAAATATTCTTTTTAGGAGTAGTAACCATAATAGCTCTTGCTCCTAAAACAGAACCTCTTAAACCTTTTGGATCTTTTATTTCTGATTGATCATCTATTGAAAAATCAATTGGAATCATTGTTACTAATTCTTTAGCTGGTCGCATTTTAGATTTCATTGCAACATGTAAAACTTTAATAATGTCATCACCAGTTACAATACCATCTTCATTACCTATTTTTATTTCTCCTTTAGTATAGACAAATTCTGCAAAATAAGCTGGAACTGAAGCAATTACTTTTTTAATCTTAACACCTAACATTACTTCTATTTCATCAAAAGCTTTTTTTAAACTTTCCGTTGCTTCATTAATATTAGTTATAAGTCCCTTTTTTATTCCTTTAGATTTTACAGAAGATGCAGCAAGTAAGTGTAATTTATTTTGAAATTGTTCACATACAATAACTTTGATTGTATCTGAACCAATATCAACACTAGTGTAGATATTCTTCATACTATCATCTCCTATAATCTATCAACTATTATACTATATTTTTAAAAAAATGTAAAAAAAATTAAAATAATAATAAAAAAATTAATACTTTATTTATCTTCAATAATCGTAAAACTATTACCATAATCTAAATATAAAATACCTTTTTTATTATCAAACTTTTTGATAATATCGATATAATTATTAATATTTTCAAATCTTTCTATATTAATATAAACATAATTACCATCATTCATGGAAAGAAAAAAACGGCTATCATCCACTTCATTAGGATCATATTTTATTTCGGAAATTCTAATTAAAACATCATTTTCAATATTTTTCATTTTATCAATTAATTCATTGTATTTAATATTAGGAACATAATTTATTAAAGTAGGAACCATAAATTTATCATCAACTTCTTGTCCATCCATTAAAATTGTTTTATTGCGACTTTTATAGAAAAATAATGGTTTATTTTCAACTACCTCAATATGTACTTCGGTTAAATATTTTTTATATACTTTAGCTTCCAAAATATAAACACTTTTTTCTAATTTATTTTTAATAATAGGTGATAAAAATCTAAAAGTTGAAGGATAATTACTGATACCTGCAAGTTCGATAATGGTTTGATCGGATAAAACTTGGTTATTGTGAATATTTATATTTTTAATTGGTAATTCTAAAAAATATACAAATAAAGTAATAAATAAATATATACCTAAGATTAAAATAGTTAATCTCTTATAATTAATCCTTCTTCTTTTTTTAACTTTTTTCTTTTTCATACCATCACCTATTCAACAAATTCTTGTTCAATCTTTAATTCAATACCATACCTTTCTTTTACTTTATCTCTGATTTCTAAAATTAAATTTTTAATATCATTACCACTAGCACCATTTGTATTGATAATGAAATTAGCATGTTTTTCACTTACCTTTGCCCCATCAAGGTTTTTCCCTTTATAACCTAATTCTTCAATTAAGCGACCAGCAAAATCGTTTTCAGGATTACGAAAAACACTACCAGCACTTGGATATTCTAATGGTTGGGTCATTAAACGACGGCGTTTACGATCCTCAATGATTTCCATTATCATATCACGATTACCTCTTCTTAAAATAAAGGTTGCTTCTAAACAAATATGACCTGGATTCTTTTGAAAAAACGAACTACGATAATGAAAATCTAAATCACGATTATACATTGTTTTTACTTCTAAATCAGGTGTTAAAACTTTAACTTCACTAACTATATATCCCATATCACTTTTATATGCACCGGCATTCATATAAATAGCGCCCCCTACTGTTCCTGGAATACCGGTAGCAAATTCAAGACCAGATAAACCTAATTGCGAAACTTTATATGAAAGTTTTATTAAACTGTAACCAGCTCCTACAGTTACTTTAATATCATCAATTTTTAAATCATCAAAACAATCTAATTTAATCAAAATACCATCATAATTATTATTACAAAAAATAAGGTTAGACCCATTACCTATAACTTTATATTTTATTTTATTTTCACGCAAAAAAGCTATTAATTTCTTTAAATTTTCAACACTATTAGGATAAACTACCCCTAATACAGTTCCTAATACTTTATATGTATTAAAATTCTTTAAATTAGCATTTTCTATAACTTTACCACATTTTAACTGCTTTATTTCTTTAATTATGTCCATATCCTCTACTTCCTATCTATTAATTTTTTTAGTATTTCATAAATTTTAGTTGAGCTTGTTTCAACTCCTAACCCTTTTAAATTTTGTTTCATCATTTTTAATTGTTCTTCATTATTTAGTAATTGATCGATGGTACGCATCAATAAATCCCCTTTTAAATCTTTTTCTTCAATTACAATGGCTGCTTTTTTATTAGCCAAATCCATCGCATTTTTATATTGATGATTATTTGGTACATATGGACTTGGTATTAAAATAGAAGGTAATTCTAAAGCAATAATCTCACTTAAGGTTGTAGCTCCAGCTCTTGATACAATTAAATCGGTTTTTTTCATTACTCTCGATAAATTTTCAATATATGGAACTACTTTAACATTAGCTGGAAACTTCTTTTTACTTATTTCTGGATATGAATCTTTACCTGTAACAAATAAGATTTCATAATCTTTATTATTAAATAAAGACATTGTTTTAGAAAGAATTTCATTCATTTTTGATGAACCTAATGAACCCATGACAAATAAAACTAATTTTTTATTAGGATTAAGCCCTAATTCTTTTTTATCAATAGCTTTTATTTTAAGAGCTTCTTCACTACAAGGATTACCAGTAAAAGTTGTTTTATATTCAGGGAAATATTTAATTGATGAAGGTAAGGAAATCCCAATATGATCAGCATAATGACTTAAGAATGAATTGGCACGACCTGGTATACTATTTTGTTCATGAATAAATGTTTTATAACCTAATTTTTTAGCTGCATAAATAACTGGTCCTGTTACATATCCTCCAACACCTACTACAATATCAGGATTAAATTTCTTAATTATTTTTTTACATTTATAATAACTATTAATAAATGTTTTTATTGTTTTAAAATTATTCCATATCTTTTTGCGATTAAAACCATAGATTTCAATTGTTTCAAAAGGTATATTATGCTTTGGAATAATTTCTTTTTCCATGCGATTATGCGTTCCAATATATAAAAATTCACTGTCTGGTTCTTTTTCTTTAATTTTATTAATAATAGCTAAAGCAGGATATATATGTCCACCTGTACCACCAGCACTAATAATTACACGCATGTTATCACATCCTATTTCCATTATATCATAATTATATTCGATTTCAAGAAAAATTAGACATAAGCAAATATCTACAAAAAAAAAGAAAACTACTAAAAGTTTTCTTTTAAAACATCAGCCAGATTATCCTCTTTATACTTCTTACTAGCAAAATACATTGTTATAAAAACAACAATAAAAACTATAATAAAACTCATTATAAAGTATTCTATTGGAAACATTACTTTTGTCAATCCATAACTATCTTGATTAATTATGGCATCCTCAAAATGCATAATCTTAAAAATAACATAAATAACCCCTATTGAAATTGGTATCGCATAAAATAAAGTTTTTAAACTGAGGAAAATACTTTCATATAAAATGATTTTACTAAAGCCTATTGGCGATAAACCAATACTACGAAGAATACCAAATTCCCTTCTTCGAAGATTTAAACTAGTTGAAATTGTATTATAAATACTAGTAATACCAATAAGGCCAATAAAACCAATTATTAAATATAAACATATTTTAATGGTTCTTAAAATTCTTAAAGTACGAACTATATATGGGTCAGATGCGAGATTATGATAATAAAAATCTTTATTTGTTAATTTATATTTATCTTGGATATCATTCATGTAATTATCAAATTCATTATGTCTTTTAGAATTAATGTATATGCTTACATAATTATTGGCAAAAGGATATGGTGATTTACCAATTTTTTGCATTTCTTCCTCTGGTAAAACTAAAATTGCCATTATACCATCAGGCATTCCTAATGGTCTTGCTTTAGTTAACTTAATATTGTCAACTTTAATAGTACATGATTGCTTATCTGGATCATTATCTGGCATTTTAGTACAAATATTAAACTCTATTTTTTGTTTTGTATCAAGGAAATATACATCATCATCTATTCCATATTCTGAAGCTAAAGCAACTGGACTAATTAAAATGGGATGAGGTTTTTTAAGGTCTAATTTTTTTAAATAATCTTGATAACTATCATCATCATAAGTAATAATATAGATATTTTCATTCTTTAAATTCAATCCTTCATCATTCATAAATTGTTTAGCTTCTTCGGTATAATAATTAACTAAATCAATATCGATAGGATAATACCAACCTTTAGTAATAGCTATTTCATCAATAATTGGAATCTTTTTAATATCATCAATAATTTCTTGTAATTGTTCATGTTCTTTATTAATACCAATACTAACATCATATGTATATTGATATTCATAATCAACAACTTTTAATAAAAATTTTAAGAAGGTTGAAAAAGTAACAAACAATAGAACACAAGTAATTAAAGAAATTAAAGTTACACGATATTTTCGAGCATTTCGTTTCATGTTTTTTCTAGCTAATTCGCCCTCTATACCAAATACTTTTAAAAATAACTTATTAGTTTTTACTGTTCTTCTTTTAAATTTATAGTCATCATATTGTCTAATTGCTTCAATTGGCATTACTTCTTTAGCGCGCATTGCGGGAAATAAAGTTGATAAGAAAATCGTTGCCATAATGAATAGTAATTGAATAATAATAAATAACCAAAAGAAAGATAATTCTATTTTATAATCTAAAATATCACCAAGGGAATTATTAATATAATTAATTATTCCATAATTTAAAAGAACACTTAAACCAAAACCAATAGGAATACCAATTAAAGAATTAATTAAACTTTCAAAAAAGACACTTTTAAACATTTGCTTACCAGTTGCCCCAACACTAGCGAGTACTCCAAACATTTTCTTGCGTTCATTAACGGAAATTGCAAAACTATTAAATATTACAAAGAAACAAACAAACCCTAAAACAACCGAAACCATCATTAATGAAAAGATAATAACCGCAATCTCAATATAATTGGTATCACTTACTAAATACATTTCTAAATAATGTTCATTAATATCCATATTTTGATAAAGAGTTGCACCATTGTAAATATAAGGTTTAAAACCAAAATAGTTTGCGATTGCGCTAGCAATATCATATATTCCCATATTTACTTTTTTAAACTTAATATCAAAATTAACTAAATCCTTAGAATCAAATTCATTTACTAAAGTATATAATACCGAATTAACTCTTACATCATTTACTACATTACGTAGTGAAATTTTATCAACATAAGTACCAACAACTACATATTGTTTAGTTATTACACCTTCATAATTACTTAAATTTAAAGTTATATTATCATAAATAGATAATTTATTTTTCTTATAATAATTATCCGTAACAATTATTTCTTGATCATTTTGAGGCATTCTACCACTAGATAATTTAATATTTTTAAAAAATAAATCATCAGCACCAATTACATAATTATATGTTTTATCTTCTTCATCGGCAATAAAAGAACCAAGTTGCGTAGTAACCGCAAGATAATTAATTTTATCATATCTTTTTAAAATATTGATTTTTCGATAAGAAACTTCTCGATAACGAAAGTGATAATTACCAATCGTATCAATGGCATTATTAATAATATTTCCACGCAATGATGAAAAAGCTAAACCAAAACTAAACATTAAAGCACTAGATAAAATAATTCCTAAAAGAGCCCCTAAAGTCCTTTTTTTATAATGAAGCATACTTCTTAAAGTAAATTTATTTATTATACTCATCTTTTAATTACCTCATCACGTGTAATTTTCCCATCATCAATGGTAATAATGCGATCGGCATATAAAGCTAAGTTTTGATTATGGGTTATCATAATAATCGTTTGATTATATTTTTGATTAGATAATTTTAGTAATTTAAGAATTTCTAAACTACTTTTACTATCAAGGTTACCCGTTGGTTCATCAGCTAATAATAAAGATGGTTTAGTAATAAGTGCACGAGCAATCGCCACTCGTTGTTGTTCTCCACCTGATAGTTCATTTGGCAAATGATTAATGCGATGCTTCAAATTTAAAATTTCTAAAAGTTCATTTAAATATACTTCATCGACTTTTTTTCCATCTAATAAAATTGGTAAAGTAATATTTTCTTTAACGTTTAAAATTGGTATTAAATTATAAAATTGATAAACAAGACCAACTTCTTTTCGACGAAAGATGGCTAAATCATTTTCATTTAAATCATAAATATCTATTCCATTTACCATTACTACTCCATCAGTTGGGCGATCAATTCCTCCAATAATATGTAATAAAGTACTTTTACCACTACCACTAGGCCCTACAATTGCCACAAATTCTCCTTCATTAACATAAAAACTAACATTATCTAAAGCTTTTACTAAAGTATGACCTTTCCCATAAGTTTTACATAAATTATCCACTTTTAATATTTCCATCTTATTCCTCCTTTTATCATAAAAAAATGAATTTATTATTCCCCATCATTATTTGCATTATTAATTTTTAATTGTAAAATTTCATAATCATCATTAAAAATTACCGAATAAAATTCATCTAATTCAGGATTAATCACCAGTTCATAACGTCCATAACTTTTATTTTCTAATTTTGGAAAATTTGATGCAAAATTACCTTTTTCTTCTTCATCATAAATTATTTCAATTATTGTTAATAATGATTTATAAGCATTATCTGTTAAATTATTTTTTTCACCAATTGTTATAATCGTTTCATCATCATATCCTGCTTTGTGCAATACTAAATTCCCTTTACTTTTTTGAACACTACCATCACCTTGAATAAATTCAATTGAATCAACAAAATCATCTCGTTCAAAATAAGTATTATCAAAATTTAAAAGTTCTAATTTTTTATTAATATTAATCCTAAACAAATAAAAACCCAAAAGAAAATAATTATCTTATTTATCAATTTCATAAGTAACTCCTATTATTTTATATAATAATTATAATATAAATTTTAACTAGCCAAAATAATTATATCAATATATCAATAAAATAATGTAAAAGAGAGGTAAACCTCTCTATTTAGTCATATCAATTTTTAATTGTACAAGTTTATAAGTTGAATCATAAAATATCATCGAAAGTAATTCATCTAATTCAGGATTAAGAATTAAATTATATTTTTCTGAACTTTTATTTTCTAAGGTAGGAAATTCATTTTCAAATTTTTCTTTTTCTTCAGTATTTAATATTATTTCAATTACATTTAATAATGATTTATAAGTATTTTCCGTTAAATTATTTTTTTCACCTATAGTAATAACATTCTCTTTTTCATCACCACATTTATTAAGAATTAGATATCCTTTAATTTTATGAACACAACCTCTATCTTTTAAAAATTCCTCTATATCACTTAAACTTTCTTTTGTAAAATATAATTTTGAAAAATCGATTATTTCTAATTTTTTACTAATATCCACTTTTATAATAGCATCTTTTTCATTATAAGTTATTTCAACACCTTTATCGATGGTATATTCTTCTATTTGTTCAGAATTCAAAATATTAAAAATTTGTTCAGCTTCATAATCATGTAGTTGTTCAATATTATCAATAAGCATTAAAGCAAGCATTATACCATTAGTATCTTCTTTATTAATCGTAGTTGTTAAAATATTATCATTTAAAATATATCTATATTCATTGTCATTAGCTTTAATTACGATTTGATCTTTACTAGCAGTTACAGAAAAAGTGTTACTATAATCAATCAAATAATCTTTTGTTTCTGAAATTTCAAATTTATTAGCAATGGATTTTAAAGTTATCTTATTATCGTCTTTACCAACTATAAATATTCCATAAATACCAATTACAATTACTACCAAACATATGATAATTCCTAATGCAATAAATATTTTATTTATTTTCATAATACCAGCTCCTCTATAATAATTATAACATATTTATCAATTAGTTACATTATTATTAATTAAAAATGTAAATTATATTGTAAAATAAATGTAAAAAAGAGGAATTATATGTTTTCCTCTCTTATAGCATCTAATATATTTTCTTTTTTGATTCGTCTAGTCGCATACCACATAGTTATGGAAATAATTACAAATACACCAATAACAGCAAACATAATACTTTTCCATGGAATCATCATATCACTGAATGTTACCATATCACTCGCACTTTTATTAATCAAATAAATGATACCTAACGAAACAGGAAGCGCATAAAATAATGCTTTTAAACCAACAATTAAGGTTTCAAATTGTAAAAGACGATTAAATCCTTTAGG
>JAAYOI010000063.1 GCA_012520435.1 Mollicutes bacterium | reverse complement strand
TTAATAAGATTAGAAAAACCTAATTTACTTAAAAATAAAGCTATTATCATAGTTATTATGGTTATTGGTTTTTCTAAATTAGAAAATATTGTTATATTTTTAATTCTCGATACAAAACCATATAATGAACCTACGGCTGTTGTATATATTTCAGCTAATAAAACAATTGTATATATTATTTTAAAAAAAGAAGATATTTGACTGACAATAAAAATCATTGGAACTTCTAAATGAATAATTTTAAAAAGATTGTTTGCTAAAGTTAAATAGATTATCATTGAACCAATTCCTAATCCTAATCCACCAATAATAGCTCCCTTTTTTATTGTTTTTAAATCTTTAGCTTCTACTCCTAAAGGTCCTAATATGGAAATTGATAAAATAATATTATATGAAACATATAATAATGATGCTAATAACCAATTATTTTTAATATTAATTGGATTAATATAATTAATATTTAAGGGATTATTAATAAACGAATATAAACATATTCCAAATAGATTTATAATTAAAAAAGGAACAATAAAACTAATGGAATTAATAATACCTTTTATTCCTGATAAAACAGTAATAATAGTTAATATTGACATTAAAAAACCACCTAAATAATAAGGTAAATTAAATTGTTGATGAAATAAAGCACCTGTCCCTGATATCATAACTGTTAAAGAACCAAATAAGAAAAAAGTTATCATTAAATCAATTACTTTACCTAAAACTTTACCATTAGCATATTCAATTATTTTTAAATGCGAATTAGCATTAATTTTTCTTCCTATTTTCATAATTATATAACCAATAATAATAAACATCAAAGTACTTATAATAATGCCTATTAAACCAAAAAAACCATATTGTAAAAAGAATTGTAATATTTCTTGACCAGTGGCAAATCCTGCCCCTACTACTACTCCAATATAAGTAAAAGCAATTTTTAAACTAGAAATATTATTTTTCTTTATATTAATCACTTCTTTCTTAATACCTATTAAATTATATTAAGAAAGAAAAATAAAATTAAAAATAAGGGATGATTTTATCATCCCTTATTTAGCAGTCACATGTAATTCTATACGGAATCGTAAATTCTTATTTAAATGAACAGTATATACTTTGTTATTAATCGTGGCTTTAATATTATCGGTTGATTTTAAGAAAATATCATTTAATTCACCATAATCATCAACATTACCAGTTTTGGTTCTAATATAAATAATGTATTTACCTACTGGAAGATTTGATATATCAACTTTATTAGTTGTATCAAACCAACCTCTTACTTTTGATTTACCATCACTTACTCTTAGTGGTATTTCTTCACCTACAATTGAACCAATATTATAAGTATATCTTTCAAAAGTTGCCATTTTTTCTAATATCAAATATCTTTCTACATTAGCTGATTTACTATAATCACCATTGACATTATAAGAGGTACCAATAATATTTAACGAATTATTTTTAATTTCCATTGTTCGATATGAAGTAAACATATTTGATGAATGAGATGGTTCTATTGTTGATATTAAGCCATTATCACGGATAAATAATTCAATTGGGAAATCAACTTTATAACTATTATTACGGAATAAATAACCACGATCATTACTTATTTGAACTTTACGGACCATTGGTTTTCCAAAAACATTACGGAAATAATTAATAGCTTGATAATTACCTAAACGAGCACGAACATATAACGTATATTCTCCCGCTAAAACATCTGATAAATCAACACTTCCTTTAAACCAAGTGGCACTATAATTATAAATACCATCACTATAATTACGATTTGGATGACCTTCTAACCAACGTTCAAGCGGGAATATTCTTTCTGTATTATCAGTATTGCATTTTAAAATTAAATCGTATTTAATGTTATCATTTTTGGTATTATTTACTCCAGTGATTGCCAAATAACCAGCTACTTCTAATTTGTTAGTAATACTATTCCATTCCATTTTTTCAAAATAGAATTCGCCTTTTTTATTAATATAATTTCTTTCTTCTACAGTAATATATACGGTTTTAGTAGTTTCATTATCAGCATTATCAATAACCCAATAGGTAACTTTATAAGTACCTACTTTAGAAGTATCAACTTCATTTTCAATAACTTCAATACTTGCTGTTATATCACCATCTTCTTTATCACTAGCAGTTACACCTTTAAGTGGATCAAAACTATCATCTACTTTTATCGCATAATTTTGGGCTTTAATAACTGGTGGTTCATTAGGAATTACTTCTACCGTAATCGTTTTTTCTGTTACTTTTTCACGACTATTAACAACACGATATGTTACTTCATATGTACCAAGTTCAGCAACAATAACTTCATTTTCAATAACTTCAATACTTGCTGTTATATCACCATCTAAATAATCATTAGCTGTAACCCCTTCATAAGGATCAAATTCTACATATTGTGGTATTTGTTTATCTTTAGCAATAATCACTGGTTCTTCATTTTGCAAAACGGTTAATGTTATGGTTTTACTGTAACTAAAATTACTATTATCTGTTACTGTATAAGTAATATCATAAGTATTAGGAAGATAAATATCATACTCACCAGATACTGTTATTCTATCAGTTAAATCGCCATCTTCTGGATCACTAGCAGTTACACCATCTAGTAAAAATTCTAAATCAATATCTTGCCCTTGATAACTTATTTTATTTTCATCTCTAAAAGTAATGGTTGGTTGTTGATTCGCAACATATAAATCACTTTCTTTAATATATCCATAACTTTTACTAAATTCATATGGTACATCGGCAATATTTTGATTTTCATCTAATGCTACTTCTGTATATACTTTATACCAACCACTGGTTACTCCACCTTCGGTTACATAAACTTCATCAGCAACAATTAATGGAATATTGTCTACTGAAACATTATTACGATTATTTTTTAAAGTATAAATGACATTACTACTGGTGCTTGGTCTTTTATATATTTCAACATCTTTTTTAGTTGTTACCCCAATTGTATTAGAATATAAATCTTGTAAACCATTTTCATAATCAAAGTTAAAAGAATTAGCTGCTTGTTTTTCACCCCAATATGGATCACTAGCGTACATAATATTCATACCACTACCTTTATTACCATAATGAGAACCATGGTAATATGATCCATTAGGATTAGAATAAGGCGAATTACTAGAACCTGTTGACATTGCATAATATTCTATCGAATCGCGAACGGTATCAAAACTATAAGCATTAACAATTGGATTAGAGTCACTAGCTCCCGTTCCAAAAATATTATTTTTTAAAAATGCAAGTAAACTAGTACCCGTAGCACTTTCATTAATAGCTGTACTAAACATCATCAATGCATTAACACCATATTTATTAGCCATATCAACAAAGCTTTGACCTTCACCATACATTAAGGAAATTCCCGTGCGATTAATACTAGAATCAAATCGATAATTATTAACACTTGAATCGTAAATAACATATTGAACATTTGGATCAGGTTTACGATTATAACCTTTTCTTTCAATAATTGTATCAAAATCTTCAGCTCTATATCCCGTTTTAACACGTGGTGGTAAATATAAATAATATGCATAATATGGGTTACCAGCATTAATCGCTCTTTTATTTTCATTATTGCGATAATCATCTAACATGTCAATTAAATTAGTATAAAAATAATTACCATCAAAACTATAATAAACTAATCCATTAGATAAAAAGTTCGGTTTACGATCAATTGTATTATACAATTGCTTATATTGACCATGACTATAATATTCAAAATAATGACGTAAAGTATTATAAGTATTATTAATAATATAATAAGTTCTTAAAGTGTTTGTAGATTCAATTGTCCATGATCCTTCTTTACTTGCAAACCATCCAAATTTATCACCATCATAATTTATTTCATAAAAGGTATAACCATCTGCATTTTTCTTATTATAATAACGATGAACACTACCTTTAGTAACATATTTACCAGTATGACTATAACTAAGGCCTGGACCAGTTCTAATACGAATATTATCATCCAATAAAACAGTTACTGTTTTAGCTGCTATATCAACAATTGGAACAATATTAACATATTTAAAATCAACCCAACCTGTATAACCACTTATTCTTATTTTGGCACGATTTTTATTTGGATCATAATCCAAAAAAGCAGCATCTATTGCATATGAAGTACTAATATATGTAAATTTAGAAGATGATGTTGCAGAAGGATAAACATTAATAACATTACCAGGGGTAAATTTAGCAATTGCATATTTAGCATTTATTAATTTACCACTACTATTATAAATAACAGCGACATTATCTTGATCTGAATTATGATTTAACATCGCATTTTTAGCATCATTATATGATGTATAACAATTTAATTGATTACTTGTTCCATCTGATTTTAATACTGTTACATGATAAGAACAAGTATCAGCTTTAACATCTAATTGGGCAGGAATAAAATTAGACATAACAATAGCTATAACTAAAATAATGTTAATTAGTTTCTTCATTTTATCCCCTCCCTCAATTCTACATTATTTTTCAATATAATTATAGCAAATTTTTCCCTTAAAGTACACCTTTTCCTTATAAAACAAAGCAATATTCACAATATATTGACACAAAATGTAAAATAAAAATCATAATTTAAAAACAAAAAAAAGGAAACCGTAACACTACGAGTTTCCTATATATTAACTTTCGCTAATATACACTATATTATATGAAAAAAAGAAAAAATGGTGAATAAGATTGTATCATTATTTAGAAAATGATAAAATAGATTCTTAGGAGGTAAAAAGATGAATAATTCCCGTTTTTTAGAAGAAATAAAAAAAGCATTAAAAAATTTAAAAAGTATTAAAACATTTTATAAAGAAATACCTAATCTTTTAACGCTTTCACGATTTATTTTAACATTATTTATTATTATTAATATATTAAGTGGAAATTTAATTTTAGGTGGTATTTTAACGGGAATTGCTTCTTTAACTGATTGTTTTGATGGTTTTCTAGCAAGGAAATTAAGTGCTACTTCGGAATTAGGAAGAAAAATGGATGCAGTTATCGATAAGATATTTATTATATCAATTGCTTTATCATTATCATCTACTCTTCCACTTTTATTAATTCCTATTGCTTTAGAAGGGATTATTGCTAGTATTAATAGTTATAGTCATATAAAGGGATATCAGCCTAAAACAAGTGAATTAGGAAGAAAAAAGACTATTTTTTTAGATGCTTTAATTGCTTCTTCATTTTTTACTAAAGTTCCAATTTTATTACCTTTACAAATTGGTTTATATATATCTACTATTGGTTTACAAATAAAAGTTGGTATTGATTATTATCAAACATTAAAACAAGCACAAAAAAATGATATAAAACAAAAAGAAATAATAGAAAATAATGATATTAAAGAAAATAAACAAGAAAAACAATTAGTTTTAAAAAAGAAGTAACACGTGTTACTTCTTTTATTCATTATTTAAGATACAACGAACAGCGAAACCATAACTAGGATCGGCTGTAAGCGGACCATAACGCCATATTTTATTAGGTTCTATATCAGAATGTATCATTCGTGAATAAGGTACAATATTATCTCCGGAATCAATTAAAAAAGTCCACCATTCAGTACTTTTACCTATTTTAGAAAGAACATTTGGTATATCCCGGTATCCTACAGGTAAAGCATTAAATCCATATTCATTAGTTCCATTCCAATATACAGATGATTTTAATTTTTTACCAGCATCACTACCTCTTTCTCCTGTACTATTCCAAATATCATGATTTAACTTATATTGTGAATCAACATAACCTTCTAAATATTTCCATTCTTCATCAGAGGCAAGATGCCAATTACTAGGACAAATGGTTTTAGCTATATCAAATTGATACATTACCTGTATTCCTATCCAATCTTTAAATTGTCCCGAATCAAAACTTTCATCATCTGATTTATGAATACAACAATTATTATAGGGACCACTATCCCATGTACTAAATTCACAATTAAACGGATTATTTGGATCTGGTAAACAACTATCCTCACCTTCACCTACATATCTTAAATTTTCGGCAAACCAACATTGACTACCTATCTTTACCGTTTTATAAACATCATTATCTCTTTTATCAACAAAACTATCTCCACATACTCCACCATCAGGAAGATCAATAAGTATACAATCTTCTTCTTCCATTTTAAATAATTTTACTTCCGAACTTTCAAAACTCTTTTCTGCACAATATATACCATCATAAATAGCGAGTGCAATTTGTCCTTTTTCGTTTATTTTTATGTTTCCTACTTTTGGTTTACTTCCTTTATATTCCAATTGTTTTTCAGGATTTACTTGCACGTAATTACTATATTCGTATTCTCTTGTTCCAGCAATGCCGTCTTCCATAATATCTTTAGCATAATCTAATTCTACTGCTTCGATTAAGCCATAGGCGGAATTTTTAAATGCATTCTTTCGCGATTCTTCAATAACATTTAAAATCAAAGGGGTTGCGATTAAAGCAACAATAGCCAAAATAACAATGACAGCTAAAAGTTCGATTAAAGTAAAGCCTTTTTTATTCATAATTATATCTTCCTTTTTTATTTGATTTTATGGAGATAAACTAAAATTTTAATTAGCTTTTACACAACGAATAGAACCTCCATATTTTACTGAAACTATATAATTACCAATTTCATCATATTCAGCATATAAATACCAACTTACTGCCATAGGATCATCGTCAAAATGAGAAAAGGTTGAATTCCACCAACGACCCCATATACCATTATTTACAAGTCTTCCATTAACCCATTCAGTAACAACTCGAAGACCGGCTGGTAAAGCATTAAAACCATAACTATCTGTTCCATCCCAATATGTCGATGATTTTAATTTTTTTCCAACATCACTACCTAAGTCTATATGTGTGTCATCCCAATATTCATAATTTTTATGAACACTATCTACTGTCATATTTAATTTTATCCAATCTTCTAAAGATGGAACTACCCATCCTTTAGGGCACATCCCTTGAGTTCTTTCCAATGCCCATAATTGTTCTATTGTTGGATTAACTAAAAATTCTTCTGATAAATTCATAGCAGCTGCCCATTGATATAAAACTTGTGGTTCATCCCATTCGGAAAATGTTTTTCCAGTATATATTTCATCTTCATTTATATAATAACTTGTTTTACTGTTAGCATTATGAAAACAACAATGATTATAAGGAGGACTTGAAAATTCATCTAAATTACAATAATCTTTTCCGCCACTAGTTAAACAGCTATTTTCGCCTTCACCGACATATCTTAAGTTTTCGGCAAACCAACATTGATCTCCTATTTGTATTGTTTTATATTCTTCGCCATCTCTAATATCAACTAAAGTTTCGCCACATTCAAAAGGTATTTCACATTTATTAGCTGATTTTGTTGATACTGTTATTGTTGATTGATAATAACCTTTTTGAGCACAATACTTTCCATTGTGAATAGCTAAAGCAATATCTCCTTCTTTATTTATGATTATATAACCACTTTGTGGTTTTTCACCTTCATATTCTAAATATACACCTTCAATATTAGATGTTTCAGCTCCATCGTTATAATAAAAGATATAATTTTTTATATTACTTTCTTTTTCTAAATCCGCATACTTCACTTCAGCAGCTTTTTTTAAACCATAAGCTGTATTTTTAAATGTATCTTTCCTAGCATTATTAATTACATTAACAACAATTGGTGATATTAATGCGGCAATAAAACCAATTATAATTATAACTGCTAATAATTCAACTAAAGTAAAACCCTTCTTTCTCATAACACACCTTCTTTTCTATGTTGTATCTATACTTATAATTTTAACATAATATATAAAAATGTACAAATGTTTTAATTTATATTAAAACATTAAAAAAAGATGAATCTATCATCTACTTATACTATCAATTAATTCAAATACTGCTTTTTTAGTTCCTTTACTAACTTTAATTAAATCCTGATGCGCTGTTTCCATCGCATATCCATTAAACATTTCACACATTGGTATATCATTAACATTATCCCCTATTGTATAAATATCATCATTGGAAATATTTAGAAGATTACCAAGATATTGAACAGCTAAACCTTTATTGGCTTTCTTATTAGTTAAATTAATCCAACGCGCACTAATATAACCATGAATACTAGGAAATAGTTTTAAAATTGTTATTAAAAGTTCTCTTGCTTTAATAAGATCATATGGTTTCGCAATAACTGCATTGGCACTATTACTTAAATCTTTAGTATAACTAATGGTTGTATCAATAAATACTTGTTCAATATTAGGATCATTTTCTAAAATAGAAAATAAAGGCTTTACAAAATATTGATCAATATCATTACGATAAATGACTTTTTCATCTTTATCAAAAATAACAGCTCCATCATTACATATTAAATAGCTATATTTGATATTGAAACCACTTATATCTTTTTTTAAATATGTAAGATTTCTACCAGTAGCAATTACAAACATATTACCATTATCAACAAATTCATTGATTTTCTTTATATTAATTAAATAATCTTCAGTAAATAATGTATGATCAAAATCACTAACCAATAATTTCATTATTTTTTCTCCTTATGAAATAGTTAAAATAGTATTTTCTAAATCAGATATTTTTACTATATTATTCTTTATTGCTTCTTTTAATAATATTTTGTTATTATCTTTATCAATTAAATATAAATAATCAATTTGACTACATGAAACCAAATAACGATATTTGTTATCTTCATATATAACATCTAATTCTTTACTACATAAAGTTGATTCATCAAATAAATCATAAAGTCCATTAATATTACCTAAATAAGCATAATTGAATTTTTCTGAATTATAACGTTCTTTAATTGTTTTTAAACTGTATTCTTTTATTTTATTATCAAAAATGTTATTAAGATTATCATAATAAAAAGAATAGTTTTCATTATTAAAACGATAAGTAATGGTTTTAATATCTTCTACTAAATTAAATATAATAGCAGCATCTTCTTCCATTATTTTATATGCATCTAATAATAATACATCATATTGATATTCAATAATTAATACTTTATTATTATCAACATTATATTTAAGTATCTGAAACTCTGCGTGGCTAAAGCCAGCAGATTCTAACGTACTTTCCAACTTCTGCACTAACCCAAAAGTATAGTGCCACTAATTGACTTCCGTTAGACTTTTACTACCAATTGTTTCTATAAACAAAGTAATCTTTACCATTTAGATTTTTCATAATATTAGATATAG
>JAAYOI010000062.1 GCA_012520435.1 Mollicutes bacterium | reverse complement strand
TATGTAATCTTTACCATTTAGATTTTTCATAATATTAGATATAGCTTCTTCATTATAACTATAAGAGTTACAATATTGTTCTAATTCTTTTAAATTAGAATATTCATCTTTAATAAAAAGATTGGATGGTACATAAAAGAAATAAGGGGTCGTAATAATAGCTAGTAAACCGGCAAGAAATTTTTTATTTTTTTCATTTATACCAGTATTAATAAAACTAATTTTTTCATTTAAAAAATATATTAATAAAAAACATATAATAATTATTAGAGTACAATAAATAAAGGCATATATATTAGAAAAAGGATTGGTTGACATTGGTAAAAGAATATTATCATAAACAAAAGGAATACTACCAAAATAATCAGTTAAGAGGATGATTAAAATGCCAATAACATTAACAATCAATCCAATAATCCATATTTTTAAAATTATTTTTTTATATATTTCTTTTATTTTCATTATTTTTATTATTTTCAGCCCGATTAATAAAACAATTGATGTTAAAAGAAAATTAATTGGTAAAAGGATTAATATTAAGGGCGGACAAATACTAAGAAGACAAAGTGGAAAAAAGATATTATATAATTTTACTCTCCTCATAATTAACCTCTTTCAATTGTATTAAAATTATAACACATAAGCAATGATTATTCAAGCAAATTAAACCCCCTTTACATAAAGGGGGTTTATTACATCATATTTTCTAGCTTATCATTGGCTTTGTTAATCGTTCTGTTAACGACTTTATCCATTTTTCTTTTAATTGGTTTATTGAACCTTTGATACGCTAAAACAGCGCCCGCACCTAAAGCAATTAGAGCGAGATTTTTACTTACTTTCATTTAATCACCTCTTAGCTAAAAAATATGAATTGTATGTAGAATAACTCTATCATACAATATTAGTGTGAATTAATTATGAAAAATTATACTTAATTTTACTTAATAAATCAGTTTTCCGTAAATATTCTTGTTTATTATTAATTCCTATTAAAAAGGCTTCACTTTCACCTACCAAAATTAATTTTCTTTTAGTTCTTGTAATACCTGTATAAATAAGTTTACGATATAACATTCTTCGATAATTATGAATAATTGGCATAACAACTATATCAAATTCACTTCCTTGTGATTTATGAATGGAAATAATAAAACCATGTTTTATTTTAACTAAATCTTTAGGATAAAAAACAACAATATTACCATCATAATTAATGTATATTTCATTTTTACCACTAGAACTTTCATTTGCTAAAATAATTTTTTCAATAACACCAACATCACCATTAAAAACGTTTTCATCAGGCGTATTAACTAATTGTAATACTTTATCATTTTCGCGAAAGATGGTATCGGCATAAGTAATTTCTTTTTTATTAGGACTTTTAGGATTCAAAATATTTTGTAATTTTTTATTTAAATTATTAATACCATTTTCACCACGATACATAGGAGCCATAAATTGAACTTGCTTATAATTATAACCTTTATCAACTAAATCTTTACAAATACTTTCCAATATACTTGACACATCTTGAAAATTACATTCAATAAATTGATAATCATTAAAAGTTTCTAAAAAACGATCATCTACAGTCTCATTATTGATATCATGAGCTAAAGTTATGATATATGAATTTTCATCTTGGCGATATAAAGTTTTTAAATAGACGGTATCGATATAATTACTATCGATTAAATCTTTTAATACCTGCCCTGGTCCAACACTTGGTAATTGATGATAATCCCCTACTAATATTAATTTAATATCATTACGTAATCCTTTAAATAAACTATCTAATAAACTAATATCAACCATACTTATTTCATCAATAATAACTAATTTACTATTGGCTTTATTATATTCATTTATACCAAATTGATTAAGTTCTTTATTCCATTTTAAAAAGCGATGAATAGTCATAGCTGGCATATCAGTTGTTTCACTTAAACGTTTACTAGCTCGTCCGGTTGGAGCAAGTAAAGCAACCAATTCATTTAATTCATTATTTGATAAATTATTTAATTCTTTATATAATTTAACGATTGCTTTAATAATCGTTGTTTTACCAGTTCCAGGTCCACCAGTAATAATAACTATATTATTTTCTAAAGCTTTAATGATAGCTTCTTTTTGTTTATCATTATATTTAATATTATTTTCTTTTTCTAATGCATTTATGTATTCATCTAACTCTTGATATTTAATTGATGGAATTTTTACTAATTTATAAATCTTTCTAGCAACATTAATTTCAGCTTCATATAATTCTTTTAAGTAATATTTATCATTTTCAATAACAATTTTAGATTCTAATTGTAATTCATTTAAATAAATAATAAAATCACTATCATCAATAATAATTTTTAAGTATTCGATAACTCCTCTTAAAATCTCTTCATAAATTAAATAAGTATCTCCTTGATTAAATGATAATTCTTGCATTATATAATAAATACAAGCTTTTATCCTGCGTTCATCATCATCTTTAATATTAAATTTTTGACGAAGTTTATCAATAGTTAAAAAGGAAATATTATCAATATCATCAATAATTCTATAAATATTATTTTCTAAAACAGTAATCGTATTACGATAATATGTATTATATATTTTTAGGGCATCATGCATGGTAAAGCCTAATTCACACAAATAAACAATTGTTTGATGACTTTCTTCATATTGAACTAATGTGTGATAGATTTTTTCCGCTTTTTCAGTTGATAATTTAGGTACTAAATTTAAACAAGAAGGATCTTCCAAAATACGTTCTAAAGCTTTTTCACCTAAAGCCTCAACAATACGGGTAGCTAATTTTTCACCAACGCCAGAAAATAAATCACTTGAAAGAAAGGCAATAATACCTTCTTTATCTTCTGGTTTTATTCTCTCATAACCATTTACTTGAAATTGAAAACCATATCTTGGATGAATAATACCTTCACCATAAAAAAGATAATTTTCATCTTCATTTAATTCATGAAAATAACCAGTAAAAGTTATGGTTTTATTAATATATTCTTTCATTGCTTCAATATTTGTATCTTTTACTTTAAATAACCCAATAACATAATTATCAGCTTTATAAATACTTCTTTTATATTGCCCCTTAATATAATTTTTCATATTATCCCTTCTTAAATAAAAAAAATCTTTAAAAGATTTTTTTAAATATTATTTTTATTAGTAAAATATAATAGTGCTTGTCTAAATTCTTCCTCATTATCTAAGCCAATTAATACTTTTTCAGTTCCTTCATCAATTAATTTACGAATACAAAAATCAGTTGCTTCTTTTTCATTAACTAAATAAACATATGTATTATTATTTTTTGTTATTTCATCAATAACTACATATTCATTGCCATTTTCTAATTCAATAACATCATATTCTTTATTCATATTTAACCCCTATCTTTTTTTTGCTTCGTTTTCTTTTAATATTTGTTGATCCATACTTCTCTCATAAGTATTAACATCAACTTCTCCATTTTCTTTATTAACAAAGCCCTTTTCTCTCAAATAATGGATAAAACCTTCGTAATAATCAATTTTTGTATTTTGTTCACGGTTAACAATTCTTCCAACCTCAGCAACAACTTTTTCCATTTGTTCTAATTTATTTTCATCATTATAACCAATAGCTTTATAAACACCATATAATTTTGCATCAAAATTATCAGGATCTTTTGTTAATGCTTCAGCAATCTTGTCAATTTCATAATAGTAATATAGGTTATTATCAGTTCTGTTAGTATTATCATAAACAATCTGTCTTCCTTCTTTAACTAAACTACGAACTTTAAAAATTTCATAATCCTTAATAGTAAAATATGCTGATGTACTAATCATAGCTGCTATAGCTAACCCTAAAAAAGCTTTGTTTAAAGTTTTTTTTCTTTTTTGGTTATAATTCACTCTTTTATTTTTTCCAACACTATTTTGACGTGATTTATTATATAATACGTAATTAGTTAAATTAATTTCGCTCATTTAAACCCTCCTACAATAAATATACTATAATTATATTCCTCTGTCAATCATTCTAATTATAACACAATTATATTTTGAAAATAAAAATAACTAAATAAATAAAATGATAGTTAGTTATAATTTTACTTTTTATTGACAATAACATAAGGATATTCAACTTTCACAATTTCGCACTTTATTTCTTGATTAATTAAATTTTTATCACCCTTCATTTTTACCAATAAATAATTACCTGTATGCCCAATTAAATAATCATTTTTATAAATTTCGGGAATAAAAGTTACTTCTTTATTAATAAATTTTTTCATATAATCTATTTCTAATTCTTTAGAAACTTTTATTAATTCAGCAACCCTTTTTTTCTTTATTTCATTACTTACTTGATTATCCATCTTAGCAGCAACTGTCCCTTCTCTTTTAGAATAAGGGAAAACATGAATTTTACTAAATTTAATTTTTCTTACTGTTTCAATTGTTTCTTGAAAATCTTCTTCAGTTTCATTAGGAAACCCTAGAATAACATCAGTAGTAATTGATATATCTGGTCTAATAGAACGAAGTTTATTTATTTTAGTAATAAAATAATCGATATCATATTTACGATTCATTAATTTTAATATCTTATTAGAACCCGATTGTAAAGGAATATGCATATGATTAACTAAAATAGGATTATCTTTAATTAAATTCATTAAACGTTCATTAATTTCCGTAATTTCAATAGAAGAAATTCTAATTCTTTTTAAACCATCTATTTTTACTAGTTCTTTTAAAAGATCTGATAAATCATAATTATCTAAATCCGCACCATAACTACCCGTATGAATACCCGTTAAAACTATTTCTTGATGACCTTTCTTTACTAATTCATTTACTTCTTCAATAACTAATATAGGATCCTTACTACAAATATTACCTCTGACATATGGAATAATACAATACGCACAATAATTATTACAACCATCTTGAATCTTAATAAATGCTCTTGTTTTATTAAAACTACTTACTTGCATATTTTCAAAACTTGTCTTTTTTAAATCTTTTACATCTTCTATTTTTTGTTTATTTTTAATATATTCTTCTATATATTGGGCAATCTTATTTTTATTCTTGTTACCAATAATAATATCAACATCATCTATCTTAATATCTTTATTTTGAACTAAACAACCAACAACTACAATAATCGCATTTTTATTTCTTTTAATTGCTTGTCTTATCATTTTCATCGATTTATGATCAGCCATATTAGTAACGGTACAAGTATTGATAATATAAATATCCGCTTGTTTATTAAAAGCAACTTCCTTATAACCTTTATTTTTTAATAATTCACTCATAACATTAGATTCATAAGTATTTACTTTACATCCTAAAGTATATATTGCAAATGTCATAATTCACCTCCTTAAAAAAATAAGCCGAAAGGCTTATTCTAGATTTTTTCTAAACTCTTTTAACATATTTAAAAATTCTTCATTTTTTTTGATTTCTTCTTGGAGTGGTTTTAGATCAATTGTTTTTTCAATTTCAATTGTTTCAATTGGTTGCGGCTTTTCTTCTTTTTCTTTTTCTCTAAAACTTGGAATAGTTGGATATTTAATATCATTATCTACTCTTCCAAAAATAGGAGATATAAATTCAGAATTTCTAAATTTTTTTATTGGTTGTTCATTTTCGATATTCTCTATTTTATTATTGATTGGTTCAGCCTTAACTTCTTGATTTGATATTTCTTTTTGTGTTTGTTCAAAAAGTTCTTGATAACTAATAATCGATTTTTCTTCTTGTTCGTCTTCAAAACGTTTAATCCCATTTTTTTGTTCTTCTATATCACGTTGTAATTGGCCAATTACTTGTTCAATATCAATTTTCGAATTATCTTCATCTAATTCACTTGTTTCAATTGGTGTTTCTATTTCATTAGTTGTTTCTTTCCTTTTAGGCTTAACTCGAACTACCAAAGATAATAGAATAATTAAAATAGCAATAAGAATACCAGTTATAATATATAATAAACTTTGATCATTAAATAATTGTTCCATACTATCACTCCATATATTCATAATTTAAAATGCTTAAAATAAAAAGAGGAACAGTTTCAACTCGTAATATTCTTGGCCCTAAACTAACACTTTCAAACCCCAAATGTTTAAGCATTTCTTCTTCTTTCTTTGATAGTCCACCCTCTGGACCAATTACTACGTTTATTTTATCACACATTTTATTTTTTTTCAAACAATTTCGTATATTATTCCTTTTTTCTGAAGTACTACAAACTATTTTTATTCCTTCTAAATTTTCTAAGTCTGATAGCATTAAAACATTGGTAACAATAGGAATATCGATTCTTTTACATTGTTCACTAGCTTCTTTACAAATACGATTCCAACGTTCAATTCTTTTTAATTCCTTTTCT
This sequence comes from Mollicutes bacterium, assembly GCA_012520435.1. Taxonomy (GTDB): domain Bacteria; phylum Bacillota_I; class Bacilli_A; order RF39; family UBA660; genus JAAYOI01. Next base: position 3,304 of record JAAYOI010000062.1, on the reverse strand, counting down.
TCATCTAATTTAATAATACTTCTTTCCATCATCACCGGAATAATTTTATTAACACCTAATTCGGTTGCTTTTTGTAATATTAAATCCATCTTATTTTCTTTTAATAAAGGAATAATTAAAGTTATATCTAAATTATTATTTAGTTCTATTTCTAATTCTTTTACAATATTTATTTTGATATCTTTAGTAACATTTTCTAAACTACATAAATATAATTTTTTTTGATAAACAACTTCAATATTATCATTATCTTTCATTCGCATTACTTTAGTAATATGATAAAGATCATCTTTTCCTAAAATAAAAATATTATTTATTTTTTCTTTCGCAAAATATCTTTGCATACATCTCACCTATTCTATTATACAAAAAAAAGGATAAGTTATCTATCCTTAATTAATATTTTATTTATTTTCATCAATCCATTTATTAAGTATTTCTTTTGGCATAAAACCACTTTGTCTAGCAACAACATTACCATTTTTAAATAAAATTAAGGTTGGAACACTCATTACACCATTTAGTTTTGCTAGGTCTGGATTTTCATCAACATCTATTTTAACAATAATAAGATCATTTCTTTCATTACTTATTTCTTCTAAAACTTGTCCTAACATTTTACATGGTCCACACCATTTAGCAAAAAAATCAACTAAAACTAAATCGCCCATAATTAATTCATTATAGTCTTCTTTATTACCTATTATTATCAATTTTTCTCATCCTTTCTAATATTTATTATCGGTATTTATCTAATACATTATAAGCAGCAACTGATAATTTTCCTTTTTTAATCAATTCTTCTACTGAATTGACATCAATAATCTTATATTTTAAAAGTATATCTAAAGCTTCTAAGTTAAAAGCATTCGCATTATTTTTATGTTTTTCTTTTAATTTTCCAAGTTCATCAAAAACTTCTAGTGTTTTATCCATATATTTTGATAAAATTGGCGTTCCATCTAAAATTGGATCTTTTAATTTACTTTCATTTACTATATCTAAATTAATAAATGGTAAAGATAAAATATATAATATGATAAAAGCAATAACATAATATTGAACAGCTCCAACAATGGCTCCTAATATTTTTGAAATAACACCAAAAACAATAGTAAAATTTAAAATAGATTCTAAAATCTTAGTAAAAAATAAAAGGATTCGTAAAAGAGCAATAAGTATTCCAAGAACAAATAAGAAAGCAATTATTTCATATACCAAAATATTTAAAACAGTTACACCAGCAAAAGCTCCACTAAAATTAAAGAATGGTAAATTTTGATATAAAAATTTTGATACAGGATTTTTTAATTTAAAAGCTAGAAAAATGATAAGAATAAGGCCAATAAAACTTACTAATTGTTTAGTAAAACCATGTTTAAATCCCATTACTGCCCCAAATAAAATAACTAATATAACTATTGCATCAATTATATTTAACATCTTACTCCTCCTACTTTAATCTTTCTATAAAAATTATATTATAAATTTTAAAAAAAAGAAAGTATTTTTGATAATTATATGATAAAATAATGTTAGTGGAGGTATAAAAATGACAATTACATTAAAGGTTAGTGAAAATACAAAACAAAAAATGATTGAATATTTTAAAGATAAAAGACGTCCTAAAACACCACCATATGCGATTTTTCAAGCTGATGAAGCTGATACCGTAGTAACCTTATATGAATCAGGAAAAGCCGTTTTTCAAGGGATAAGTGCCGATATTGATGTTGCCATTTGGCGAGATGTTGAAAGACGTTTAAATCCTAATAAACCAATTGAAGAAACTAATAGTAAAGATAAGAAAAAAAAAGAAAAATTTAAAATAAAAGTTGATCCTAAAATTTATAATGCGAATACCATTGGTTCCGATGAAGTTGGAACAGGTGATTATTTTGGACCAATTGTTGTTACTAGTGCTTATGTTAAAAAAGAAGATATTAAATTTTTAGAAGAATTAGGAATTAAAGATTCTAAAAAATTAACAGATGAGAAAGTTTTAGAAATAGTTCCTAAAATAATAGACAGAATACCTTATAATAGTATTATCCTAACTAATCAAGAATATAACCAAAAATATAATGAAAATATGAATATGAATAAAATAAAAGCTGTTTTACATAATAAAGTATTATTAAATTTAATTAATGAAAACCATCCATATGATTATGTAATTGTCGATGAGTTTGCAAAACCATATGTTTATTATAATTATTTAAAAGATGTACCTAATGTTTTTCGTAAAATTACCTTTTTAATAAAAGCTGAAAGTAAATCTTTAAGTGTTGCCTGTGCATCACTAATAAGTCGTTATATATTTATTAAAGAAATGAATAAATTAAGTAAGGATTGGGGAATAGAATTACCAAAAGGAGCAGGACCAAATGTTGATGAAATGGGTTATCAAATTGTTCAAAAATATGGGTTTGATAAATTAAAAGAAATTGCTAAATTAAATTTTAAAAATACAGAAAAGATTAAAAATTATAAAAAAGAAGCAAATTAATGCTTCTTTTTAGTTATTACTATAAATATAACCTGTAATTACAAGACGGAAGGTGTGATTACTATCTCCATGACCACCATTGCAAGTAAAAGCAAAAATACCAGAATTATGGATATCACCATAATCTCCACCTCGATTAAACCAAAAATTTCCATGATGAACAAAAGAATGTCTATCATTATACCAATCATTTGTTTCACCAGTTGCATCTCCTAAATGTCTTCGGCTATAATCGTGTACTTTATCACTTTCTCCATAATCATATAGATCAATATATTTCAATCCAATAAAATCTTCATGATCTAGAGTTAATTCTTCCTCTGAAAAATTAGTAGCTGATGGTTGTACTCTTCTATGTGAGCTACTACTATACATTCCGCCCATAACATAATCAATAGCACCACCACTCATATCATATATTCCATAAATATTTCCTGTTGTACTGGCATTCATACCAATATCATCGTAATAATAATTTGGACACCCATCTTTTTCAGATGAATTCTCACGACTACCAGCACAACCTGTATAATAATCTCTACTTGGATTTATCCATATTTCTCCTTCTTTACCATATTGACTATGACTAAGATATGCTACTGCTCCCCATTCAATATTCTTCATCATATGAGCATCATAATTTGGTGTTAATCCATAATCTAATTCTTCTGTTCTAGAATTAAATAATTTTGCTGTTGCAAATTGTTCACTAATTCTTTGGTACCTTAGTGACGAAACATTTTGTTCTTCCGTAGTTGGTTTTACTGTTGGTTTATCTATAGTACCAGTTGTTTC
>JAAYOI010000061.1 GCA_012520435.1 Mollicutes bacterium | reverse complement strand
TACAATATAGATTAAAGTTTACCAACTAATTTATTTTTTTATTTAGTGTGTACTTGACAGGTACTAGCATCAAATGCCATTTTTTTTTATTATTTTTATAATTAATATGATAAATTAAAAACTACCATCTGGTAGTAATATTCCAATATATTGGTGCGGGTGAAGGGATTTGAACCCCCATGCCGTAGGGCGCTAGATCCTAAGTCTAGTGCGTCTGCCAATTCCGCCACACCCGCAAATTGAATGCATTAATAATTATACACTATTATATGTTTTATGACAATAGAAATTTAAAAAAAATAGTATTTTTTTATATTATTAAACGTAATAATTACTATTTTTTTTACATAAGATAGGAAAGACAATAACGAATAAGAAAGGTGATAATCATTGATGAAATATTATTTAGGAATTGATATTGGTTCAATATCTACAAAAGGTGTAATTATTGATGAAAATAATTGTATTATAGCTAGTAAATATCTATGGACAGAAGGTAATCCAATTATAGCCGTAAAAAATTTGATTAAAAATTTAAAAGAACAAATAAAAGATAACATAAAAGTTAAAGCAGTAGGAACTACTGGTTCAGCTCGTAAATTAATTGGAACTATTTTAAATGCTCAAGTTGTTAAAAATGAAATAACTGCTCATGCGATTGGAACTCTTTCTCTTTATCCTGATGTTCGTACTATTTTTGAAATAGGTGGACAAGATTCCAAAATCATTATTATTGAAAATGAAATTGTGGTTGATTATGCAATGAATACTTTATGTGCAGCTGGTACAGGTTCATTTTTATCTAGTCAAGCTAGACGTTTAGGTATGGAAGTAGAGGAATTTGGTGCATGGGCATTAAAATCAAATAATCCAACTAAAATTGCTGCTCGTTGTACTGTTTTTGCCGAAAGTGATTTAATTCATAAAGCCCAAATAGGTCATAAAAAAGAAGATATTATTGCTGGTTTATGTGATGCGATTGTAACTAATTATTTAAATAATGTAGGTAAGGGTAAAAAAATAAAACCACCAATTGTTTTTCAAGGCGGCGTCAGTAAAAATATTGGAGTTATTAAAGCTTTTGAAAAAGCTATAGGTGAACATATTTATGTTGATAAAAATGGTCATTTAATGGGGGCTTTAGGAGTAGCTATTTTAGCTAAAGATTCTAAAATGGAACAAGATTTTGATTTTAATATTGAAGATATACAATTTGAAACTAAAGGAATTGAATGTAGAGGATGTGCTAATAATTGTGAAATTATATGTGTATATAAAAATGATACTTTGATTGATGCTTGGGGAAATAGATGTGATAAGGGAAGTATAAAAAAAGAAACTAGTAAGATGTAAGTTGATATAAAAAATAGATTGCATGAAGCAATCTATTTTTTATTGGCGCAAACAAAAGGTTTTTACCTTTTACCTATATATTGGTGGACCCTGAAGGATTCGAACCTGCGACCGCCCGGTTATGAGCCGGATGCTCTAACCAACTGAGCTAAGGGTCCATTAATTCATTACTTTTATATAATATCACAATAATGGAATTTATGCAATAATTTTTAACTATTTAATATTAAATTTATAGTATAGCCAATATTTAACTTTTATCATATAGTTATATTAAGTAAGGAGTGAAAGTATGAAAAAGTTAATTGGTAATACTCCATTAATTAAAATATGTTACCAATATAAAAATGAAATAAAAAATATTTACACTAAATTAGAATATTATAATCTAACAGGAAGTATTAAAGATCGAATGGTTGAATATATCATTAGTAAAGCCAAAGAAAAAGGATTGTTAAAAGATAATATGCCAATTATTGAAGCAACTAGTGGTAATACAGGGATATCGTTAGCGGCTATAGGTTCATATTATAAACATCCCGTTTATATTTTTATGCCCAATTGGGTAAGTATGGAACGCGTTAAAATAATGGAAAGTTTTGGGGCAAAAGTATTTTTAGTTTCCAAAGAAGAAGGTGGCTTTATAGAATGTATTAAAAGAGCTAAAAAATTGGCTAATGATATAAATGGTTTTTTAACTAATCAGTTTGCAAATAAAGATAATATTGATGCGCATTATCAAACAACAGCTTTAGAAATAATTAATGGTATGCAAGGGAAAAGTTATGGTGGTTTTATTTCAGGCATTGGTACTGGTGGAACTTTAATGGGAGTAGGAAAAAGATTAAAAGAATTTGATGAAAGGATAATAATTACTGCTTTAGAACCAGATAAATTACCAATTTTATCCAAAGGTATTAATTTCGGTTCGCATAAAATTGAAGGAATAGGAGATGATTTTGTTCCTGATTTAGTAGATTTCAATCTTATTGATGACATTATCTTAATTAATGATGATGATGCCATTAATATGGCAAGAAAACTTGCCAAAGAACTAGGGCTTGGGGTTGGTATATCAAGTGGGGCAAATATGTTAGGGGCAATAATTTTACAAGAAAAAATCAATAAAGAAGTAGTAACTATTTTTCCTGATGATAATAAAAAATATTTATCAACTGATTTATTAAAAGCAATTGATTTAAATCCTAATTTTCTTTCTAATCAAATAAAATTATTGAATTATGTTGTTATTAAATAGAAGATGATAAGTTTTCTTTCCTTGCTGTTAAATATTCTTTATGTTATAATATGATAAGAAAAGGTGATAATATGAAACTTTATAATACATTAACTAAACAAATAGAAGATTTTATTCCTCATAATCCTAAACAAGTAACAATGTATACTTGTGGGCCAACGGTTTATCATTATGCTCATATTGGCAATCTTCGTACCTATATTTTTGAAGATGTTTTAGAAAAAAATTTAGAATATTTAGGGTATGATGTAAAACGGGTAATGAATATAACCGATGTTGGACATATGACAAGTGATGCCGATACCGGCGAAGATAAAATGCTTAAGGGTGCTAAAAGAGAAAATAAAACAGTTTGGGAGATTGCCGAAATTTATACTAAAGCATTCTTTGAAGATACAGAAAAATTAAATATTAGAAAACCTTTAATTGTTGAAAAAGCATCAGATCATATTGATCAATATATTAAAATTATTTCTAAATTACTAGAAAAAGGTTATGCTTATATTGCTAATGGAAATGTTTATTTTGATATTAGTAAAGTTACTAATTACTATCAATTATCAGAAAAAAATAAGGAAGAATTAATTATTGGTGCTCGTGAAGATGTTGAATTAGATGTACATAAACGAAATCCTCATGATTTTGGTTTATGGTTTACTAGTTCTAAATTTGAAAATCAAATTATGCAATGGGATAGTCCATGGGGTAGAGGTTATCCCGGATGGCATATTGAATGTTCTGGTATTGCTTTAAAATTTTTAGGTGAATACTTAGATATACATTGTGGTGGTGTTGATAATATTTTTCCACACCATACCAATGAAATTGCCCAAAGTGAATCTTACTTAGGACATAAATGGTGTAAATATTGGTGTCATGGTGAACATTTGAATAATGCAAGTGAAAAAATGAGTAAATCCAAGGGTGAATTTTTAACTTTATCTTTATTAGAACAAAAAGGTTATAAGCCACTTACTTATCGTTTCTTTTGCTTACAATCACATTATCGCAAACAATTAGTTTTTAGTTATGAAGGATTAGATATTGCTAGTCAATCATATAATAAATTATTAAATAAAGTTAATAATATTAAAAAAAGTGCTGAAGGTGAAATTAATAAAGAACAGGTATTTAAATATCAAGAATTATTTAAAGAAGCATTAAGAGATGATTTAAATACATCTAATGCTCTTACTATATTATATGATGTAATTAAAGATGAAGAATTAAATAATAATACCAAGCTTTATTTGATTGCTGATTTTGATAGTGTTTTATCTTTAGATTTATTAAAAGAAAAAGAAGAAAAAATAGAAGAAGAATTAATTAATTATATTAATGGAATGATTGAAAAAAGAAATAAAGCTAAACAAGAAAAAAACTATAAAGAAGCAGATCGAATTAGAGAAGAATTAAAAGAAAAAGGAATTATTATTAAAGATACTAAAGAAGGTACTATCTTTGAAATAAATAAGTAGAGGTGAAAAATATGGGTTATATGACAATACGATATGAAAATACTTTTACTATTTTATTATTTATTATTGGTTTAATTATTACTATTTGGGCGCAAGCTAAAGTTAATAATGCATATAATAAATTCCGTAAAGTAAGATGTACAAAAGGTTTATCTGGTTTTGAAGCTGCACGTCATATCTTAGATAAATATGGATATAATGATGTTCATATTGTCGAAACAAGAGGAACATTGACCGATCATTATGATCCAACTCGTAATGTTGTACGTTTATCTAAAGATATTTTTCATGGTGAAAGTATTGCTTCTATTGCGGTTGCCGCTCATGAAGTAGGTCATGTTATTCAACATAAAAAAGGTTATGCTTTTATGCGTATTCGTAGTTTTCTTGTTCCAGTTGTTAACTTAATTTCAACTATTGGTTACTTTGTTATGTTTGTTTCTATTTTTGCAGGTATAACAACCTATCTCATGTTTGGTATTATTATGATTTTAGCCGCTTTAGCATTCCAACTTGTTACTTTACCGGTAGAATTTGATGCCTCTAAAAGAGCTAATGAAGAATTATTTGCTTTAGGAATAATTGATCCTAGTGAAGCTACTAAGACAAAAGAAATGTTACAAGCAGCTGCTTTTACTTATGTTGCTAGCTTGATTACAACTATTTTAAACCTTTTAAGACTTATTTTAATGACACGAAATCGCGATTAATTTCGTGTTTTTTCTGTGGTGATAAAATGAATGGAGTATTATTTATTAATAAAGAAAAAGGATATACTAGTAGAGATGTTGTCAATATTATTAGTAAACATTTAAAGGTAAAGAAAGTAGGGCATACTGGTACTTTAGATCCGATGGCTACTGGTGTTTTAATTGTGTGTGTGGGGAGTGCTACGAAATTAGTTGATATTATTACCAATGAAGATAAAGAATATATTGCAGAAATTACTTTAGGAATAGAAACCGATACTCTAGATATTACCGGTAATATTATAAAAGAAGAGAAAGTAAAAATTCCTAAAGAAAAAATAATAGAAGTTATTAATAGTATGAAAGGTAGTTATAACCAAGAAGTTCCAATGTATTCAGCTATTAAAATAGATGGTAAAAGATTATATGAATATGCTCGTAATAAAGAAAAAATTGATTTACCTAAACGTTTAGTAAATATTAAAGAAATTAATTTAATTGATGATATAAAATATATTAATGATAAAACTATCTTTAAAATAAAATGTTTAGTTAGTAAAGGTACCTATATTCGTAGTTTAGTTAGAGATATTGCTAGTAAATTAAATACGATTGGAGTTATGTCCGAATTAATTAGAACTAAACAAGGACATGTTAAAGTAGAAGATTGTTACAATTTAGATGATATTATTAATAATAGATATCAATTAACTAATATTAAAGATATATTACCTCATATTAAACAAGTAATAATTGATGAAAAATTAGAAAAAGATATTTTAAATGGTAAAATAATTGATAATATTTATGATACAGAAAAGATTTTATTTCTTGATAAAAATAATAATGCCTTAGCACTCTATCAAAGTTATGAAAAGCGTAAAAATATGTTAAAACCATGGAAAATGTTTAAAGTTAAATAAAAAAAACACTTGCATATTTTTTAAAGATAGTGTATATTATTTATATACTTATACTTGGATTAAATGAAGTCTCCGCTTTAATCTCGGTATAAGCGAATCTTTAAAAGAAAGGAGAGTATAAAATGGCTTTGTCTAAAGAAAAAAAACAAGCAATTATTAAAAAATACGCAAGAAATGAACAAGATACAGGATCACCTGAAATTCAAATTGCGATTTTAACAGAAGAAATAAATCTTTTAACAGAACATTTAAAACAACATAAACATGATTTTCATTCTAGACGTGGATTACTTAAAAAAGTAGGACAAAGACGTAACTTATTAAACTATTTATTTAAAAAAGACATTACTAGATATCGTGAAATTGTTAAAAAATTAGGATTAAGAAAATAATTAAGTAATTAGTAGGCACTCTTTTTGAGTGTCTTTATTTTAGAAGAGGTGAAACATGAAAAAAGTATATGAGTTAAATTTTAAGGGAAGAAAATTTATTGTAGAAATAGGTGAGTTAGCCAAACAAGCTAATGGCGCTGTTTTAGTTCGATACGAAGATACTGCTATTTTATCATTAGCCGTAATGAGTAAAAATGTAATTATGGCAGACTTTTTCCCATTAACCGTTTTATATCAAGAAAAATTGTATTCTGTTGGAAAAATACCGGGAGGATTTATTAAACGTGAAGGTCGTCCTACCGAAAATGCTACTTTAGTAGCACGTTTAATTGATCGTTCTATTAGACCATTGTTTGATGAAGGTTTTAGAAATGAAGTTCAAGTTGTTAATACAGTATTAAGTGTTGATCAAGATAATTCTCCCGAAATGGCTGCTCTTTTAGGTTCTTCTTTAGCTTTATGCATTAGCGACATTCCTTTTGGTGGACCAGTAGCGGGAGTTATTGTTGGTAGGGTTAATGGCGAATTAATTATTAATCCAACTGCCGAACAAATGGAAATGAGTGATATTAACTTAACGGTTGCTGGTACGAAAGATGCTGTTAACATGGTAGAAGCTGGTAGTAAAGAAGTATCGGAAAAGGATATGATTGAAGCTATTATGTTTGGTCATAAAGCTATTAAAGAATTAATTGATTTCCAAATGGAAATTATTAAAGAAGTAGGTAAGGAAAAAGTAGAAGTAGAACTTGAACAAATTAATCCTGAATTAGAAAAAGCAGTTAAAGAATATACAACTGATAAAATGATTGCTGCCATTCAAGTTAAAGAAAAATTAGAAAGATATGAAGCAATTGATAAAGTAAAAGAAGAAACACTAGAATATTTTACTAATCTTTATCAAAATAATGAAGAATTAGAAACGATTTTAAAACATGTAGTTAAAGTAGTTAATGAAATTGAAGCATATGAAGTTAGAAGATTAATTATTGGTGAAAACACACGTCCTGATGGAAGAGCTATGGATGAAATTAGACCAATGGATGCTCAAATAGATATTCTTGCCAGAACTCATGGTTCGGCTATCTTTACTCGTGGACAAACGCAAGCTTTGGCTACTACTACTTTAGGTGCTTTAGGCGAACATCAAATCTTAGATGGTTTAAGTTTAGAAGATGAAAAAAGGTTTATGTTACATTATAATTTTCCAGCCTTTAGTGTAGGTGAAACTGGCCGTTATGGTTCACCTGGAAGAAGAGAAATTGGTCATGGTGCTTTAGGCGAACGTGCTTTAGCGCAAGTTATTCCTAGTGAAGAAGAATTCCCATACACAATTCGTGTTGTGTCAGAAATATTAGAAAGTAATGGTTCATCTAGTCAAGCTAGCATTTGTGCAGGATGTTTATCATTAATGGCAGCTGGTGTTCCAATTAAAGCACCAGTAGCTGGAATTGCGATGGGGCTTATTACTAAAGATAATCAATATAAAATATTAACAGATATTCAAGGTATTGAAGACCATATGGGGGATATGGACTTTAAAGTAGCAGGCACCAGAAAAGGTATTTGTGCTTTACAAATGGATATTAAAATTAAAGGAGTAACTAAACAAATTTTAGAAGAAGCATTAAAACAAGCAAAAAAGGCACGTATGCAAATACTTGATTTAATGGAATCAGTTATTAAAGAACCACGTAAAGAACTTAGTAAGTATGCACCAAAAATTAAACAAATTAAAATTAATCCTGATAAGATTAAAGATGTTATCGGACGTGGTGGCGAAACTATTACTAAAATTATTCAAGATGCAAGTAATGTTATTAGTGTTAATGATAAAGATGCTGTTAAGATTGATATTGAAGATGATGGAAGAATTATTGTATATCACTCTGATTATGCAATTATCGATAAAGCAATTGCTTTAATTGAAGATGTTGTAAGAGAAGTTAAAACAGGTGAAATATATACTGGTAAAGTTGTTAAAGTTGAAGATTTTGGTTGCTTTGTTGAATTATGGCCAGGTTGTGAAGGTTTAGTTCATGTTTCCCATTTAGCTGAAGAACGTGTTGAGAAACCAAGTGATGTGGTTAAAGTAGGCGATGAAATAATAGTTAAAGCTTTAGGTTATGATAAAAAAGGAAGGTTAAATTTATCACGTAAAGATGCATTAAAATAATAAAGGCATTGAATGAATTACCTAATATTGGTAAAACCCTTGCTCAAAAATTAATAGAAGTAGGTATTACTACACCTAAAATTTTAAAAGAAAAAGGTTTAAAAAAGTCCTTCTTGTTAATAAGAGAAAAAGATGCAACTGCTTGTCTTAATATGTTGTATGCTTTAGAAGGAGCAATTCAAAATATAAGATGGCATGATTTATCAGAACAAACAAAAGAAAATTTAAAACAATATTATTTATCTTTAAAGTAAAAAAATGAATAAATAAAAACTACCTTACTTTTGTAATGGTAGTTTTGTTTTTGGTTCATTTTGCTTTAAATTTTTGGTATATACTACATGTGTTTCTTCAGGAATAACAAACAATGGTTTTTCCATTGTTGTTAAGATCATTTATAAACCTAAACAACCTGAAACAACAAATGCAAAAACTTTTAAATTTTTCATGATACCTCCCTTAATTATTTTGTTAAAATGTTAAATACTTTTTCAGTGGAAAGTATTTCTTGCTTTTCTTTATAATATGGTTTTAAATGTAAATGAAAATGTTTTATTTCTTGAATTGAACCATTATTTTGAATAAGAGTTAAACCATCAATATGAAGTTTTTCTTCTAATAATTTTTTAATTTTTCTATTAACATTCATAATATAAATTAAGGTATCATTATCGATATCCATCATATCTTGAAAATGTTTTTTAGGAACAACTAAACTATGTCCATTACTATCGGGTTGGATATCTAAAAAGACTTTTACTACATCATCTTCATAAATAGTGTATGAAGGAATTTGATTATTAATAATCTTACAAAATATGCAATCCATTTCATTATCACCACTAATATTATAACAAAAATAAAAAAAGAGATAAACTCTTTTTTGTGAATATCTGCGAATATTCATCAATATAATGTTCAATAATTTTATTTTTATTCTTTTATCGCAATTTTTTATAACAAATTTATTGTTAAAACAAGCTTTTAATGATAAAATGTAAGTGTTGGAGATGATAATATGCATATATTAAAAATAGAACACCTAACAGTTAGTGTTAATGATAAATTAATTCTTAATGATTTTTCATTAGAAATAAAAAGTGGCGAAATTCATGCCATTATGGGACCTAATGGTACAGGTAAATCAACTTTATCTAAAGTTATTATGGGCGATCCTACTTATAAAATAATTAATGGTTCCATTTATTATGATGATGTTTTATTAAATGATTTAACAACCGATGAACGTGCTCGTTTAGGTATTTTTTTAGGGATGCAGATGCCTTTAGAGTTAGAAGGGGTAACGAATGCTGATTTTTTAAGAACGGCTTTACATATAAAAGAAGGAACTAATTTTAAATTATTTAATTTTATTAAAAAATTAGATAATACTATTGAAAAATTACACATGCATAAAGATATAGTTCATCGCGTTGTAAATAAAGATTTTTCTGGTGGAGAACGCAAAAAAAATGAAATATTACAAATGTATTTATTAGAACCTAACATGGTTATTTTAGATGAAATAGATTCGGGATTAGATGTTGATAGCTTGAAAATTGTTGGTGATACAGTTATGGAATACTATCATCAAGAAAAACTAGGAATTCTTTTAATTACTCATTATCAAAGATTACTTGATTATATTAAACCTGATTTCGTGCATATAATGATAAATGGAAAAATAGTAAAAAGTGGTGATAGTAGTTTAGTTAGTAAAATTGAGGAATCAGGTTATAATCAATTAATAAATGAAAATAATTAGAGGGCATTAAAAGAATGAATAAAATAAAAATAGTTAATGATTTAATCGATAATTTAAAACTTGATGATAGTATTGAAGTAACTTTTCAAGAAAAAAATGAGATTACTTATGTTAATGGAATTAAAATTAAAGTTATTGAAGATACTAATTTAGAAATAGAATATATTGCTAATAAAGAAACAAAAATGAATATTCAAATTGAAGTTTTAAAGAAAGTTAAATTACACTTATTAGAATATCGACATGGTTCTAAAGTTAAAATTCAATATAAATATGATTTAGGTGAAGATAGTTTAGTTGTTATTAATAAGTTTTCGCAAAATAATGGTGTAAAAGAATTAGATATTGTTAATTTAAATGGTAGGGGAGCAACTTTTAATTATAAATTTAAAACTATAGCTAATAAACAAGAACAATACGATTTAATGATATATCATAATGATAGTTATACAACGAGTAATATTTTAAATCATGGGTTAAATGATCAAGAAGGTAGTATTATTATTAATATTACTAGTATGATTCCAGAAAATAAAATTGGTTGTGTTGCTAATCAAAATAATCGAATTATTAATTTAAGTGATAATAAATGTGAAATAAATCCTAATCTTTTAATTGAAGAAAATGATGTTGAAGCCAATCATTCAGCGCATATTGGACGTTTTAGTAATGATGAAATGTTTTATTTACAATCAAGAGGATTTCCTAAAGAAGTAGCTCTTAAATTATTAATTAAAGGCTTTCTTCTTTCTGAATTAGATATTAATGATGAACAAAAAAGCCTATTAACACATTCCATTGATAGTTATTGGAGGTGAAAAATGAATCGTGATGATTTTCCTATTTTAAATATAAATAAAGATTTAATTTATTTAGATAATGGTGCAACTACTTTAAAACCTAAAGTTTTATTAGAAAGTACTAATGATTATTATAGTAAATATACAGCTAATGCTCATCGTGGAGATTACGATAATAGTTTGATTGTTGATACCAAATATGAACATGCAAGAGAATTAGTACGTGATTTAATAGGGGCAAAAGATAGTCGTGAAATTATTTTTACTAGTGGTTGTACCGATTCTTTAAATAAAATCATTTTTGGTTATTTTCGTCATTATTTAAAAGAAGGTGATGAAGTATTACTAACCAAAAGTGAACATGCATCTAATATTTTACCTTGGTTTGAATTAGCAGATGAAATTAAGTGTCAAATAAAATATATTCCACTCACCTCAGATTTAAAAGTAACAATCGATAATGTTAAGCATTCCATAACACCTAAAACCAAAGTAATTAGTATTGCGCATGTAACTAATGTGGCAGGTGATATTAGACCAATTAAAGAAATAACTAAACTTGCTCATGAACATGATATTTTAGTAGTTGTTGATGGTGCTCAAAGTGTTCCCCATATGCCTGTTGATGTTACCGATTTAGATATCGATTTTCTTGCTTTTTCAGCTCATAAAATGTGTGGTCCAACTGGTGTAGGTGTTTTATATGGTAAAGAAAAATTTTTAAATAATATGCGTCCTATTATTTTTGGTGGCGGGATGAATGCTTCTTTTGATCATTTAGGATACCGTGAATATGTTGATTTACCACATCTTTTTGAAGCAGGAACACCAAATATTGCGGGTGTTATTGCTTTTGGTGAAGTTATTAAGTATTTAAAGAGAATAGGTATGGATAAAATTCATAAATATGAACTAGAATTAAAGAAATATGCTATTTCTAAATTAAAACAAGTTCCTAATATTATTATTTATAGTGAAAATAATGAAAGTGGCATTATTACTTTTAATATCAAAGATATTTTTGCCCAAGATCTTGCTATTTACTTAAATAAGTATAAAATATGTGTTCGTGCTGGTAATCATTGTGCCAAAATGTTAAAGGATGAATTAAAAATAAAAAATACTTGTCGCATTAGTTTGTATTTTTATAATACTAAAGAAGAAATAGATTATTTAGTTGAAGTATTAAGCAATCCTAAAATAAGTACCGAGATAATATAGACTAATTAATTATAATTTGATATAATTAATTAGGCTTTTTTAATTGAAAAGAAAGGAGTGTTTATGAGTAAAATAAAAATATTTAGTCTTGGAGGACTAAATGAAAATGGTAAAAACATGTATATTATCGATGTGGATAATGATATATATATATTTGATGCGGGATTAAAGTATGCAGATGATCGTATGCTTGGTGTTGATTATATTATTCCTAATTATGATTATTTGAAAGAAAATAAAGATAGAATAGTTGGTATTTTTGTAACTCATGGTCATGATGAAAATATGGGTTCCATTCCTGATATTTTATGTGATATACCAGATATTAAGATATATGCTACACCTTTTACTACCGAAATTATTAAAAAAGAGTTAATTGCGGAAGGATTAAAAACCGATAATTTAATTGCGATTGAACCACATCGAAAAATCAATTTTGGAAAAAATAGTATTTTCCCAATTAGTTTAACTCATTCTGTTCCAGGAACTGTTGGTTATGTATTATATACTGCTTATGGTGCGATATTTTATACGGGTAATTTTGTTTTTGATCCAACGATGATTGGACTATATAAAACTGATATTGGTAAACTTGCTTATGTTGGTAAACAAGGTGTTTTATGTTTAATGAGTGAATCAGTTTATGCAGATAAAACAGGATTTACTTCTCCTAATCATCGTATTTCAACTTTAATACGAGAAGCTTTAAATAAAAATGAAGGAAGAATTATCTTTTATATTTTTCAAGCTCAATTATATCGAATTCAAGAATTATTTACCGAAATTTTAAAAACTAATCGTAATATTGTTATTATGGGAAAACGATTAGAAAATATTGTTATGAGTGCGATTGATATGGGATATCTTGAATTTGATAAAACAAAAATTGTTAATCTTCAACATTTAAAAGATCCTAATATTATTGTTTTAGTATCAGATGAAAGAGAAAAACCATATTCTAATATAACAAGAATTGTTCGTGGTTTTGATAAATTTGTTAAGATTAAAGAAACAGATACCATTGTTTTCGCAACTTCTATTTATGAAGGTTTAGAAAAAACTGCTGCTAAATTATTTGATGAGATTGCAAGAATAGGCGCTAATTTAATTATTTTATCTAATAAAAAGTTTTTAGAACATCATGCCTCAAGTGAAGATTTAATGTTAATGATTGATT
>JAAYOI010000011.1 GCA_012520435.1 Mollicutes bacterium | reverse complement strand
ATAATATGTGCTTTGCTGGTTCAACTATAATGACAGGAAGAGCTACTGGTATTGTCGTTGCCACTGGAATAAATACTGAAATTGGCAAGATTGCTAATGATGTTTTATTATCAAGTGATACTAAAACACCTTTAATGACAAGAATGGAGCAATTTACTAAACAAATTAGCTATGTTATTGCCATCATTGCCTTAATTTTAGTTTTTATCTTACACTATAAAGGTCATCAACCTAAAGATATTTTCTTCTTTGTTGTTGCCCTTTCTATTTCAGCTATTCCAGAAGGGTTACCAATGGTTTTAACGGTTGTTTTATCGATTGCTACTAATCGTATGGCTAAGAAAAATGTTATTGTTAAAAATTTAAATGCCGTTGAAAGTTTAGGTAGTTGTACTATTATTGCTAGTGATAAAACTGGTACTTTAACATTAAATGAACAAACCGTTAAAATAATTGAACTAGCTGATGGTAGTTGTTATAAAGTTAGTGGGCAAGGTTATAATGATAATGGTAAAATCATACCTAATAATGTGCTTGCTAATTATAAAGATAGTAAAGAACAATTAGAACAACTAAATGAATTAATATATTTAAATAATGAAGCAAAATTAGAAAAAATAAATAATCAGTGGATTAGTCATGGTGATGCAATGGATATTGCCCTTCTTGCTCTTAGTTATAAAATTGGTGAGGTAGATTCTAATTTACATAACAATATTATAAAAATTATTCCATATGAATCAGAAAATAAATTTTCTGCTGTTTTCTATAAAAAAGATAATCATATCGAAATAGCAGTTAAAGGTTCAGTTGAAACTGTTTTATCTTTTTGTACAACTATTAAAGGTCCAAAGGGAATAGAAAAAATTAATAAAGAACACATTATTAAACGTAATGAAAATTTAGCTAAACAAGGCTATCGTATTCTAGCAATCGCTAAAGAAACAGTTGATAATATTGAAGACATTAATAATTTAGAAATCGCTAATTTAACTTTAGTTGCTTTAATTGGTTTTATTGACCCAATTAGAAAAGAAGCTTATGATGCTATTAAACAGTGCCATAAAGCAGGCATTAAAGTTGTTATGATTACTGGCGATCATCCATTTACCGCATCAACGATTGCTAAAGATTTAAAAATTATTCAAAAAGATGAAGAAGTGGTTGATGGCGAAGATATTGATAAATATTTAGAAATGGGCAAAGAAGCCTTTGATTGCTTTATTAAAAACATTAAAGTTTTTGCTCGTATTACTCCTTCCCAAAAACTAGCTATTGTAGAATCTTTTAAACGTCAAGGCGAATTCATTGCTGTTACCGGTGATGGTGTCAATGATGCTCCAGCTTTAAAAAACGCTAATATTGGCATTGCTATGGGAAGTGGAACAGATGTTGCTAAGGAAACTTGTGATATGATTATTACTGACGATAATTTTATTTCTATTGTAAAAGGTATTGAAGAAGGAAGATATGCATATAGTAATATTCGTAAAGTTATTTATTTGCTAATTGCTTGTGGTTTTGCTGAAGTTATGTTATTTATTCTTTCTATTTTATTTAGTACACCAATGCCTCTTGTTGCTGTTCAATTATTATGGCTTAATCTTGTAACCGATGGTATTCAAGATATTGCCCTTGCTTTTGAAGGTGGTGAAAAAGAATTAATGACGAAAAAACCAAGACCACCAAAAGAACCTGTTTTTAATAAATTATTGATAACCGAAACTATTGTTTCAGGTTTAACCATAAGCATGCTCGTTTTTATTTTCTGGTATATCTTACTTTATCAAATGCAAATGGAAGTTAATCATGCTCGTAGTTATATTTTATTAATAATGGTTTTTATGCAAAATATTCATGTTTTCAATTGTCGTTCAGAAACTAAATCAGTTTTTAAAGTCCCATTTAAAAACAATAAATTTATTGTTTTAGGCGTAATGACTACTTTAATTATTCAATTAATTGTTTCTAGAACAACCTTAATGAGTAATATTTTACATATTTATCCAATTTCTGTCCCAAAAGCTTTACTAGCTATTTCTCTTGCCTTACCACTTTTATTAGTTATGGAAATCTTTAAATTAATTATTAGAAAGAAATGGAAGTAGATAATAATGTTTGAATTAATGGTTTACTTTTTACTATTCATTATTTATTCTTTTATCGGATGGTTAACTGAAATAATTTGTATTATGATAACCGCCAAACGTTTTTCCAATCGTGGTTTCTTAATTGGACCTTATTGTCCTATTTATGGTTTTTCAGCTTTAATTATCATTACTAATTTAAATAAATATTATAATGATCCACTTGCTTTATTTATTTTTATTGTTATAGTAGCTAGTATTATGGAATATCTTACTAGTTATTTAATGGAAAATATTTTTAATGCTAGATGGTGGGATTATTCTAATAAACCTTTTAATATTAATGGTAGAATTTGTTTATCAAATGCTTTACTTTTTGGTATTATGGGTCTAATTTTAGTTTATATTTTAAATCCTTTTATATCCCATCTTTTATTTAAAGCAAATGAAACATTAATAATTTATTTAGGAATAATTATCTTTATTAATTTTATATTTGATGTTATTACTTCTTTTAACATCATTAGTAAAATTGAACTTACTATTAATGAAATAAGAAAAGATTATACTGATGAAATAAATAATATAGTTAAAAGCATCTTATTACAAAAATCTTTTCTTACTAAACGCTTAATTAAAGCTTTTCCTAATTTTAAATCTATTAATAAAACCATAAAAAATAAAATTAATAACTAAAAGACCAATAAGTAAATCCTTATTGGTCTTTTTATTACACTTAAACAGTATTTTTTACTGTTTAAAGTATCACCTCCTTTGTTAATTCAATAATAATGTTTTTTGATCTTCTTTTTGTTTGCGCTTATTAAAGAAAATAACAATCATAATTATAATTAATAAACCAAATAAAGAAGATGCAATATAGTATGGATAAATTTCTTTCATAAATTGAACTCCTGCTTCAGAATTAGGAAAAAGATAATTGGTTACATAAACTACAATTAAACCAATAACTAAAATAATAATATTTAATTTTCTCCCTTCTTGCATTTTAAACAAATCTTTAACATATCTACTTAAAAAGAAAAGACACATCATTATTAAACAAAAAGTATTAAAAATCCAATGCAAAGATAAAAAGTTTTCAACCCCTTGAAAAAAACCAGCTACATCAATTTTATATTGAACATGATAACCTGGATATCTAAATAATTCTACTAAATAAATAGTATTAACTGTAATAAGATAAAAAAATACAATACTAATAAAAAAAACACTTATCAAAAAACCAATTATTAAATATTTATGGTAATGCTTATTATCAATAAGGTTATTTTTAGGAATTGCTAATAAGGTAAATAAAGGTGGAAAAGCATAAGAAAGGGCTAAAAAAGCATGACCAATTAAAGGTGTTATTCCTTTAACTAAAATAGGTTTTAAATTAGTTATTTCAGAATGAGGTTGTAATGAAATAATAATAAGTAAAATAAAAATGCATCCTATAAAAAACATTATTTCATTAGTCCTAGCAATTGTTTCAATACCTTTACTAACTGCATATGCCGCAACCAAAATAAATAAACTAGCTAAAAACAAAAAAGGTACTTTTGATAAATATTGTGTTAGTACAAAATAAGTAGTAGACCAAATAATAATAAGTAACATTAAAAGAACATAACAAGTAATTATGAAATTCATTACTTTACCAAATATTTTTCCAAAAAGTACTTCCATTTTTTCAAATATATTTTTTTCTGGTTTAAAATTGATAATATAAATTAAAATCAAAATAGGAATAAATGCCAATAAAGTTGCTATTAACATAGTTATCCAAGCATCTTGCTTTGATAACGTTAAAAGAATAATTATACCAAAACTAATAAATAAACTATTTCCTAACATTAAACCCAAAGCAGCAAACTGAAAAGCATTTATTCTATTACTCATTTATGTTCCTCCTTGTCTTACTGGGTTAGTAGTTGAACCAGTATTATTAATTTTTGATTTTACTTCAATCTTATATGGCATATTAGAAAATAATTGATCCCATTTTTTTTCTATTTTTCCCCAATTTTTATAATCATTTTGATAAAGATATTCTCCAAATCCCAAAACATCTGTTTTATATGTTTTTTGAGTTTCTTTCATTGTTTCTTCAATTATTGTTTTTATTTCTTTATCGATCATTTTCTCAATTTTTTTAATATTTTCACTTTTTTTTAAGTTAATTGCACAATTATAATCAGTAAGTGTTGCTGTAAATTCTATTTTTATTTCAGCTGATGGCTGATTATTCTTTAATTTAGTTTTAAAACTAACTTTTGGTGCATCCATCTTAACACTTCCATAATCATCTTGATCATTACATGGAAAAGAAATAACTGAATTATTAACTCTTTTTCGTAAAATATTTAAACCTAAAGCTGCTTTATCCTTTAAAAAGCCAACCAATTTATCACCTTTAAAAACGCCAACATACTTAGCTATTAATCTAGTTTTAGGAATTGTTTCATAAATATTATCCCCTTTTTTACCTTCTTCTACATCGCCAATAATTTCAACTACGGATACAACTGGATGTTTTCCTTTTGCATATAAACAATTTAAAACATCTTCAAAACTACGATAGGAAGTATAACCACTTGTTTCTTGTGCTGTTTTAATAATATTAATTAAATTAATTGTAGGCAATGTTTCGAGAGGGGTTAAAATTTGTAAAACATCAAAAGCTTTTTTTTCTTTAGCTACTACTAATGAATAATTTTTACGAACATCACGATCACGTATTAAAAAATCTATATATTCACGAATACCTAAACGTGCTGTTGCTTCTCCTATAACAACCATATCAATATGTCCAAAATATAGTTCAAATGGTGATTCTAAAGATATTTTATTCAATGCTTCGCCAAGTGTTTTTCCTTTCGCATCATAGACTGTTACCAATGATTCTTCAGCTGCTGAATAATCCTTCGTTTGCTTTTTAGCATTAACAATTTGTACACTTAAATGATATTCTTTACCTTCTTTATCAATACCAACAGCTGTAACAATTGCTATATCATTTAATTCTATATATTGCCAACACCCTGTCATAAATATACTAAAAACTAAAACAATTAATATTTTTAATATTTTCATTGCCCAATCCCTGCCGATCTATTTTGGTTTCTTTTAGCAGTTATTACATCTCGCTTTTTAAATTTTCGCTTATTAGTAATAAAAACTCCATTGTTTTGATTTTCTAAAATTAAAGGTGCAAATGGTGCTAAATAAGGGATACCAAATGATTTCATGCTACTAAGATTTATTATCATAAGTAAATTGGCTAGAAAAACACCAATCAAACCTAAAGTAGCAGTTGCTAATAAAAATATAATCCGCCACCATCTAATACCATAAACTAAATCCGTTGATGATACAATTAATCCACTAATAGCAGTAATAGCAATGACAATAACCATTATTTGCGAAACAATTCCCGCTTCCACTGCTGCTTGACCTAAAACAATAGCACCAACAATTGATAAAGCGCTTCCCAAAGATTTAGGCACTCTTAAATCCGATTCTTTCAATATTTCAAAAGTAATAAGCATAAGTAATGCTTCAACAATAGTTGGAAATGGTACACCAGCTCGTTGTGCTGAAAAACTTACTAATAATTTAGGTGGAATAGCTTCATGGTTGTGAGTAGTAACAGCAATATACACTGATGGTACAACAAGTGTAATAATAAATGCTATATAACGAATAATTCTCGTATAATTAACATTAAATACTTTATGATAATAATCTTCACTAGTATGAAAAAATTCGATAAATAAAACAGGAATAACTATAGCATATTGTGTATTTTCTACAATGATTGCTATTTTTCCATTAAGAAGATGCAGAGTTACTACATCTGGCCTTTCCGTTGATAAATAATCAGAAAAAACATTTTTCTTATTATCTGTTATTAATTCTGCTACATAATTACTATCCACAATCGCATCAATATCAATTTTAGAAATCTTATCTTGAACCTTTTGAACTAAAATAGGATCAACAATATCATCAATATATAAAACGCTAACCTTAGTTTGACTTCTTCTTCCTAAAACATGTTCTTTTACTCTTAATTGATAATCTTTTAATCTTTTCATAACTAAACCAAGATTAGTTTGATAATCTTCGGTAAAAGCATCCTTTGGTCCTTTGATTACCATTTCAGCTTGCGAAGGTAAAATCCCACTATTTAATTTTGCTCTACTTTCAACAGATAAACATTCATTTATTCCATCAACTAAAATAATAGTAAAACCACTTAAAAGGTTATAATATAAATCATCATAATTATCTATTTTAGTTATTTTATGGGCTGGTAATTTTGATTTAATGTACTTGATAAGATCTTTTTCTTTAACATCTTTTTTATTATTTTCTAAAAATTCTAATATAAATTCATTAATAATAATGCGATCACACATTGGTTCACAAAAAATAATATGTACATATGTATCAAAAGCAGCCATGGTTTTGATAACAATATCTGATGAATTTCCTGTTTTTTGTTTTATATTTTCAATTATTTCGGTACTATTTTTCGGTAATTTTTTCATGTTTCCCACCTATATCATTTTTTTTAATTATAAAACAATACAAAAGCGATATATGTCGATAAATATTACTTAATAAAAAATAATAATAAATAAATATTTTAATTTTTATATGATAGTTTGAAGTACACCAAATTAAAAAACCCCAATTCAGTAAACTAAATTGGGATTTTAAATTTTTTTGGTAAATTTTTATTTTTTTGCTTTTAATATTTTCCTAAAATAAATACTTACAGCTATTAAGCCAACTAAACTTACTCCCCCCATAGATACATATAACATTAAATTATCTAAAGTTGATGGATCTTTTGTTCAGCTTTACTTCTACCGTTTTAATAGAAACATTTTTTCCATCATAATCGGCAACTTTTATAGTATACGTGCCTGGTTCTAATCCAACAATTTCTGGTAAGGTTATTGAAAATTCTCCATCTTCAGCTGTAACAGTAGTTAAATATAAAGGATTATTATCTAAACCAAACAATACTAATTGTAGTTCTCCTTCACCAGTACCTTTGATTGTTATTCTACCATTTTTATAACTTGTTTCGGTAATAGTAGCAGCACTAACATATATTGGGAAAAATAATAATATAGAACATATAACTAACAACATTCTTTTCATTTAATCATTCACCCATTCAAGGGTAACACCTGAACCAATACCAAATTCAATTGAAGGTAAAACATCACTATTAAAATCAATTGGTCCATTTGTTAAGAAGACACTTATCTTATTTACTCCTTCAATCTCACCCTTAAAAATTTCAATACCTTTATCACTAAATGACTCCATCGCACCACTATCTTCTTCTAAATTATTAATGAAATCTTCGTCATCAATTTGAATTTGTTTGTATTCAACAACTTTATTATCTCGATATAACATAACCTGAAGATAAGCATCAAATATTTCATCATTATGTGGTTGATTATTATAAAGATATGCTTTGTGTGCTACATAACCAGCTTTGACAGTATTCGTTTCTTCAAAATAAGTAAGTTCAATTGCCGTCCTAATGATATTAATTGTTTTGGTTATCGTTGTATTATCATTTAATTCTAAAGTTAAAGTTACGGTTGTGGTTGCTTCTTCACTTAAAGGCGGCAATTGAATAGTAACACTATTATTATCATCTTGTTCATATTCCGCACATGTTAAATTAGTAATTTTATGAACTTTCAGCCCATCAACTAATCAACCACCCCGCACCAAGCTACGGGGTATGAATCGGTTCTTTCTTATCTAAATTTAGATATAACTGTTGATATCCTTCTTCAAACCCTTGGTTTTTTATATGATTTCAACGTTAATATTAATAAAAATGATCGTATTTTAACTTTATCTACATGTTATAACCAAAATGATAAACTTGTTCTTCATGCTAAACTAATAAAAAAAAACAATAAGTTTGTTTCTTTTTAATATTACATCATATATTTCTTTAATTTTTCTTTATCAAAGTAACCCGAAAAGTAATATCACTCCAATAAGCTCCATCGGCATCATCAAAAACGAATATGCCACCTATACTACCATAACTATAAGTACCACCGTGACGCATCCAAGGTTCATTAGCATTTACAAAATTAGCTGTATCAGCATACCAGTGTTTTGTTTCCCGTAATGCATAACCATAGCACCTTTTTTCACCACATGCTGTCCATGAATCAGTAGTTATATACCTATCCCAATATTTACTTTCAGGTAAATCCCCATCTGATGTTTCAGCATTAAATCCACTTCGTATATCTTTTACGTAAGTTGAATCAGTTGGTCGATACATACCCATCGTATATTCATAAGCTCCACCACTCATATCATATACACCATATATATTGCCCGTAGTTGAAGCATTTTCTCCATTAGGTTCATCATATTTATAGGCACACTGACTTATCGGTCCTTCATCAACATAATTTCCAGCACACCCAGTTACAAATGCATCATAGTTATTTATCCATACTTCATCGCCTTTTCCATATTTACTATGTGATAAATAAGCAACGGCTCCCCATTCACTATCTTTCATCATATGAATATCACCATCTTTACCAAAACCATAAGTCTCTTTATTTTCCATGGCTCTTGATGCTTCATACATTTCTCTTACCCTTTTATCTCTTATTGTAAAACCGTTAGGTATTATTTTTATATCATTTAAACTACCAGATGGTTCAAATTTGGCTACCCAAAAGCCATTTATTTCTTCATCACCAAAAGTAAACGCTGGATGGGTTAACCATTCTCCTTTTCTACTTCCATTAGCTTTTTGTAAACTATTATCA
Organism: Mollicutes bacterium; assembly: GCA_012520435.1. Lineage (GTDB taxonomy): Bacteria > Bacillota_I > Bacilli_A > RF39 > UBA660 > JAAYOI01. Next base: position 10,818 of record JAAYOI010000011.1, on the reverse strand, counting down.
TCAAATTCTATTTCAATCAACTGTTCTTCTACACTCATAGCATTGTCATTAAATAATTTATATTTATACCTAGGTATCCAAACCCACATTGTATTTATTTCATTTATCGGTATAACCGAACCGACAGGAGCACGCATATGTTTTTCTCTTGTAGAACTTATTACCGTTACGGCATTTGCCCATATTTTTTTATCATAATTATACCATTGATAATTAATATTCTGATTGTTTTCAGCAGCTTTAATCCAATTTTCACCACTCCATCTTACTGGTATCATTCCTTTGGTTAATTCTGGATGTGCGGGTGGCATTGTAAATTTACATTTTTTAACTGAAGTTTCTGATATTTTTATTTCTTTATCATTAATCTTTTTTTGTGCACAATATCTTCCATTGTGGAGTGCAAAAGCGATTTCACCATCCCTACTAATATATAAAGTTCCTTCTTTAGGTTTTTCACCTTCATAATCTAATCGTTCATCTTTAATATTAGATGTCTCTATTCCATTATTATAAAGTATATTGTTGTTTTAAAATTACCTTTTGTCATTGCATCAGCAACTTTTATTTCTGCAGTTCTTTTAACCCCGTTAACCATATTTTTAAAACCGTTTAACCGCGCATTATTAATTGCATTTTTAGCAGTAGGTACTACACTTACAGTAATAACACCAGTAATAACTACGACTGCTAAAAGTTCGATTAAAGTAAAACCTCTTTTCATACTCCACTCCTCATACACTCAATTAAATTATAACTAATAAATATAAGTAAATATGTTTTATTTTTTTATTAAATTATTTCTTTTTAATACATTGTAAATACAAGAATAACTTCTTGTTTCATAAAATTGACAAAATTTTCTAACGCTAACATTTGATCTTTTATATAAATTAACAATCTTCATTTCTTCTTGATATGGTAATGCTCTAGATCCTATTTTATTTTTATTACCATGCTCCAATTTTATTTCATTATTTAATATTTGTTTTTTTAATTTAAGAATATATTTTGGATGATAACCTGTTATTTCTGCAATTTCTTTATAGGTTCTAAAACTATTTTGTTCTAATTTTTCTTTAATAAATGCTACTGCTGTTTCTTTTCTATTCATCTTATCACCTATTACATTATAACATAAAAGGTAATTTTTTTCAAAATTAATTAGAGTTTAAATATATGTGTAAATCCATGTTAATAATATAAAAATTCTATTAATTACATTTCATTTTACATTAACATTTTTATCATAAAACTTATTTTTAAAATATAAGTCAATATTTACTTTGGTACCTTGAAATAATTCAGGGAGTTTTTCAAAATTAAAAATATCTCTTCTTTTTTCATTATCTAAACCTATAACTTTAGGCAACATTTACATATTTTGTAATAATAATCTTCGTGAAATATCATTTTTATTCTTATAATTCTTTTTTATATTTAAATATTTATTTATACCTTTATTTCCGATTTCAATTGGTGTTATTTCATTTGAAAATTTCTTCGCTTCATTATATATAATTATCATTTTATCTTTACGACTAATTTCTTTCATAATATAACCGTCTTTAATATATCTAAAGCAATTATATCACAAAATATATAATATTACACATATTGATATAACTAATATTACTATAACTAACTTTTATTATTATGAGGTGTGTTAATGAGTAAAAACAACTTAAAACAAATTAGAAATAAAAAAGGATTATTAAAAACTAAAGTTGCTATAGATTTAAATATAACACAAGAAACAGTAAGTTCTTATGAAACTGACAGGGTTCTTCCTTCCTCTGATATACTCATTAAACTTGCTGATTACTATAATACATCAATAGATTATTTATTATGTAGAACTAAATATGATATGCCTATTGATAGCATAAAACCAAACAACATCACAGATAGGGACTTTGCTTTATTAAATAAAATAAACAAATTATCTAATATAAATAAAGAGAAAGTTGAAGCATATATTGATAATTTAAACGATAAATAATCGTTTTTACTATATACTGAACTTTCAATAAAAACTTAAATAATCCTTTATTTATAGAAACTATGACTTTAGTTGTGTATAAAGTTTTTTGTCATTTTTTATATAATACTCATATAAATTTTATATCATTAACAACATATCTTTATATATGACTTTATACTTTCTTTATACACAACTTTATACAATTATTTTATATATATTATTATGTATATTATATGATAATAACTATTCTATAATATTTAACTCTTATTTACTTTAAAATAAGCTATCATCAACTATTTTTGTTCTTCTAATATCTTGTACTTTATTCTTTTCTTTATTTTCAATTATTTTTCTTTCTCTTGCTTTTTTCATGAAATCATCTGCTTCTTTATCATCTTGTTCTTTTGTTATATCTAAAAAATAATTATTTATTTCATTAAATTTATTTTCTATATTTTTCTTCGTTCATTGGATTTTTAATATGCTTCATAATTAGTCTTCTTTTAGCACTATCCATTTTTAAATATTCTCTATAATATTCTTTTATACTATACTTTAGCTTTTCTTCTGCTCTAAAATTACAATTGCAAAACAATACTTCTTCGCATTGCCATATAAAATAATCTGCCATAGAAACATTACAACTTTTCTTATATGTTTTTTCTACATTAATTTTTTTATATCAAACGGCTCAACTTCATACGCAACAGGAATATCATTCCAATTCTTATCGATATATTCCTTTATTATATTTCTAAACATATAACTAGGCTTACTAACTAACAATATATGCAAATGCCAATCCGTCTTATAATCCCCTTTATACCAACTATTAGCAACGATATTATTTATATCATGTTTCTTTCTTGGTCTTCCTCTTTTGCCAGTTATTTTGTATCTTAATGTACTTACATCCTTTCTTAGATTACTGGTTACTACCATAGCTTGAGCATACCATCCTTTATCTGCTTTAACTTTACAAACATATCTTATTTTTTGAATTAACCTTTTAGCATATTTGTAAGCCTCCTCTTTATCCTTAAATTTTTTATTTATTTCAATATTTCCTATACCTAATTTCTTCTTAGACATTATATATTCCTCCTTTAATTTCATTAATTATTTCTCTTAATATTGGTATATTTATTGGTTTATCTTTTTCATATAAATATAAGTTTAAATTGTCATAGCATAATAATATTAATTTAATATCATTAACAACTATTACAAACCTATGAGGCTCAATAAAACTAATATTTATATCTTTAATTTTAAATATTATTTCATTGATAACTTCTAACTTTATATTGCTAAAATTACATATATTATTTAGCTTATTGTATAAATTGTTATTCAATGGTAATTTTTCTTTTTTAATTTTCATACAATCAAACCTTTCTTTTAAACGAAAAAAAACCTAGTTTCCTATTGAAAATCCTAGGTTTTCTTATTAAGTAAAAACCAAAAGGTTTAATTACCCTATTAATGGGGCGAATAGTGGGAGTCGAACCCACGCATGTCGGAGCCACAATCCGATGTGTTAACCACTTCACCATATTCGCCAAGTTACATGAGGTATTATATCAAGAATTATTACTTTTTTCAAGTATTAAAATAGTAATTTAAAAAATAGTTTTTTACCCATACATAAATAACCTAATTTCATATGATAAGACGAGGAGGCAAAAGTAATGAATAACTGTCAAGCTTATCAAAAATATAATTATTATGATATGAACAATAATATGAATAACAACATGAACAATTATTTAAATAATTACAATAATACCAATCAATTGTATGATGCTTATACGGGTTTTATCCGTGGTAATATGTTTCCTAAACTCTATGATCCTTATAAAATTCCCAACCCTTATGAAATTCAACCTATGAATGAGCAAGCACAATTGCTCACTCATTTGGATGCTTTACAATTCGCACTTATTGATTTAAATCTATATTTGGATGTTCACCCAGAAGATAGAAATATGATAAATTTATTTAATCAATATCGAGTTCAAAAAGAACAAGTAAAGAAAGAATATGAAAATAAATTTGGTCCATTAACATTATCTAGTGATGCTTTAAATACATATCCATGGGCATGGATTAATGAACCTTGGCCTTGGAGAAATCAATAGGAGGTATTATAATATGTGGCAATATGTAAAAAAATTACAATATCCTGTTAACATCCAAAGAAAAGATTTAAAAATGGCAAAAGCGCTTCTCGCTCAATATGGCGGTCCAGATAGTGAATTGGCAGCTGCTTTAAGGTATTTAAATCAGCGTTATACAATGCCTGATGAAAGAGGATATGCATTATTAACGGATATTGGCACAGAAGAACTTGCTCATCTTGAAATGCTTGGGACGATGATATACCAATTAATGAAAGATGCAACCATTGAAGAATTAAAAGAAGCTGGTTTAGCTGGACATTATGCCCAACATGGTAAAGCTCTTTTCCCAACTGATGCTAATGGAGTTCCCTTTACTAGTGCATATATAGAAGCTACTGCTGATTTTATGGCTGACTTAGAAAGTAATATGGCTGCCGAACAAAGAGCACGTGCTGTTTATGAAAACTTAATGAACCAAACTAATGATCCTGATGTTTTAGCTCCCCTTTCATTCTTACGCCAAAGAGAAATTGTTCATTTTGAAAGATTTAAAGAACTTCGTGATTATTACTTACAAAAATATCCAAAAAATACTTAGCCATAAGTATTTTTTTTTATACCTGATATATACTAAAACTAGAGGTGTGACATGAAAAAACTTTTACTTGTTATTCCTTTTTGTTTAGCCTTAATAGGTTGTAACCAAACCAAAATTAATATTGAAAAAAAAGATATAATTGAAATAAAATATAATGATTTAGTAATTATTGAAGATGACTATAAAAATATCATTAATGCTGTTAATAATATTACTTTAGATAATAAAAAAATAACAGGTGGTTTTAATAATACTTTAATTATAAAAACTAACAATAACATACATAAATTTAGTATTTCTAATAACTATTATCTTAAATATGAAAATAATGAAATTGTCCTTTATTCTAATGAAACATCAAATATAAAAAAATTAATAAATAATTTAACTTCTATCAAGAAAAAATATATAGATTATCAATTCTATACTATTGAATATAAAACTAATTATAAAAATAATGAAAATAATTTACTTATTAAATTAGATAATTCTAATAATTTTTTCATTATCAATACTACTTTACCTATATCTAATTTAAGAATTAATGATATTGAATATGTTAATAACAATTATATTGATATAAATTTAGTATATAATAATAACAATATCATCAATGATAATATCATTTTAATTAGAAGAACTATTAATAAAGAAACACCCGATTTTCGTATTTCTTTTACTAATCCTTATAATTACATTGTTTCTATAATTCCAATATATGATAAAACTAATAATAAAATTAGTTATATAAAAGAATTTAACATTAAAAAAAGCCCATAAAGGCTTTTTTATTTTATTCCCAATTATTATTCTTCTTAAAACTATTTCTTTGAGCTTTACGTTTATTACGACAAGCCTTACACCTAGCCGGTTCATTTGTAAAACCTTTTTCAGCATAAAATTGTTGTTCATTAACTGAAAATACAAATTCTTCGCCACAATCTTTACAAATGATGGTTTTATCCTTTAGATTTTCCATTTCATGACCTCCTTATTTTTTATTTGATTTAAGCTTATTTATACCAAAGGAGGTATGAAATAGGTTTAAATCATAAATAAATAATATCATATCCTTTTACTTTAAGCAATACTTAATATATATTATGTACTAAAATATGTAATTATACTTTTTTAAATATTAAAAACCCCTTCTTTTCTTTTGCATATATTAATACTGAGGTGGATTATGAAAAAAGTTTTGGTTTTATTTGGTGGAAATTCAGAAGAATATAAAATTTCCTGTTTATCAGCCAAATCTATCCTAGAAAATATTAATAAAAAGAAATTTAAAGTAGCAAGTGTTGGCATCAGCAAAAAAAATGAATGGTTTATTTTTAACGATGTTTTAAATTATTTAGAAAAAGGAGATTGGACAAAAGCTAAAAACATAGAAAAAATTGAAAATATTATTGCTTTTATTAAAACTTTTGATGTTGTCTTTCCTATTACTCATGGTAAAAATGGTGAAGATGGTTGTTTACAAGGAATGTTTGATTTATTTAATATCAAGTATGTTGGGTGTAAAACTTTAAGTAGTGCGATAGGAATGGATAAAGTAGTATCTAAAATTCTCTTTAATTATTTAAAAATCCCACAAGTTCCTTTTATAACTATTAATTACCCTAACTTTAAAATAAGTAATATCGAAAAAAAATTAAATTATCCCTTAATAGTTAAACCCGCTAACGGAGGATCATCAATTGGTATTAGCAAAGCCAACAATAAAAAAGAACTAGTCAAAGCTATCAAACTAGCTAGTTCCTATGATCATAAAATTGTTATTGAACAATTTATTAAAGCAAGAGAACTCGAATGTTCAGTTATAGAAAATAAAAAAATTTATGTATCAACTATTGGTGAAATAAAACCTGCTCATGAATTTTATGATTATGCATCAAAATATGAAAATATTGGTTCAAAAATAATAATTCCTGCCGATTTGCCAAAAGATATTATTAATCAAATTAAAGAATATGCCGTTAAAGCTTTTGTAGAAATAGGGGGTAAAGGAATGGCTAGAATAGACTTTTTATATGATGAAGAAAATAAACAAATTTATTTAAATGAAATTAATACTATTCCAGGTTTCACAACTATCAGTATGTATCCACAATTACTTGTTTTTGATGGAATATCATATCAAGATATTATTACTATTCTTATTAAGAATGCTAGTTAAGTTTATTTAGTATAAATTTTTTGATAACTTTTATTTTCCATATCATAATATATATTATATCTTTTTAAAACTTCAATAAAACCTAAATCTTCAATTTGTTTTCTTCGTTCAATTATCTCATGATTACTTTTTTGAATATTTTTAATAAATACTTTCAAAATATCATTAGAAAAACTATCATTTTCTAAAAAATCATCAACAACTGATTTAACTTTATTATTTTTTTCTTCCATATAATCAATTATATATTGATATTTTTCATCTTTGGTAATTTTCATAATTTCATAAACATCACTAATTATATAAGACATTATGTAATTAACTTCATTTTTATCAGGATATAAAAATGAGAAATAATCATAAATTTGCCATTTTAATTTATGATAGAAACTTGGTATTGTCTTTGGTTTAATTAATTCAGAAACATAATCTTCTATAGTTCCAACTTTAGTATCATTTTTAAAACATTTATTGTAGATTTCTGTTATTTGTTCTCTCACTAAATCAATATATAAATCATAAACACTAGCTCTAATTATTTCTGTTTTTATTATTTCAAAATTAGAATATCTTAAACCAGCTAAAGGATTCATTGCCATTATTTTAAAAACTTTATTTCTATTTCTAATATTATGTATAGATTGTTTCAAATAAAATTCATCTTTTTCTATAAAATTTAAATAATTATCAATAATCAACTGAGCTTCAATTTTATTTATATTATTTTTAAAATAAGAAATGATTTGTCGAGGAGTAGATCTAGTTTCAATATCTAAATATACATCCAATTCCTCATTATAAAAAGGTTTCTTTTGTTTACAAATTCTATATTCTACATCAATATAAAAATCTGTACATAAGTTCAAAATAATCATATCCTTATATTCTTCTATTGTTTCACGTGAAAAAACATCATATTTTTCAAAAAAAGTATCATATGAATGTGGTTCATTGGAAACTAAAAAATTATAAATTATATTACATTTACTATCTTTTTTATAAGTTGAATCATTATAAATATCCATCATTACTTTATTTAAAAGTTCTAATATATGTTCCTCTTGATTCCTCATTTTATAACCCCCTATTTATATTTTAATGCTTTTCTTTTATTTTCAACAATTATTTGATCAAACCCATAAAAAGGATTTAATCTTTCAATATTTTTATTATTTTTGGCTTTATCAAATAATTTAACAAATAACTCATTAGGCATTACATTTAACATATACATATAATGAATTGTTTTAGCATGAAACATAGGATTTGAATAAAACATTTGAGCTAAATTTTGAAAATCATTTTTCTCTAATAACATAACAAAATCAGTATCTTTTTTAACAAAATATTTGCTAGCAATATAAGCATCTGATAAAATTATAGGAATCCAGTATTTTGGTACATTTGTAAATTGAACAAATCCTATTGCAGGTGCAAAACCCAATTGGTCTATAAATATAACTTTTGTCACTATTTCATTACGAACTATATCATTTATATAATCAATAGAAATAAGGTTATAATTTTCATCAAGAACTTTAATAATTTCTTCTTTTCCTAATTTACAAATCGCATCTAAATCAGCTTTATTAACACTTCCATTTTTTATATAATTAGATATTAACTGTAAAACTACCCACTTATCTGCATAAAAAAGTGATACCAATTTTTCTGGTTTTTGATAGTAATTCTCAATAACTTTAATAATAGCTGGGAATTTATCCAATTTATAATTTCTTTCTCTTTTATTTTTCATATAAAACCTTCCATATAGCATTAAAATAACATCCATACTTACTTTTTTATCTTTCATAAATAAATCAACAAGTTTATCATAATTGTTTTCACCATTATAACCTTTTTCTATTAATTCTTCGATAATACTAATGGTTTTAAAATATTTTTCCATACTATTCTCTATATTATCTCCCCCCTTCACACTATTAACAATCAACTTTTATGGATAATATTATATAACGTTTAATAAAAAATGCAAGTATCTACTTGCTTTTATTCTAAAATATTATTTACTTTTATTTCATCACTATTTTTATAAATTTTTAAATTTTCATTAATATCAAAAGTAGCTAAAAAAACATCTTCTACTTTATATCCTTTTACTTTTAATTGTTGGCGTAACCACTCTTCTGTTTTATTAATGTTTCTAAGACAATTTTTCATTATTTTACCATCTATCACTAGATTTGCACATAATCCTTGTTTTTCATTCTTTAAATTTAAATCTTTAATAGTTACTGGTTTATATTCTGGTTTTGGTAAAATGCTGATTTTACCATTAGGTTCCATAATTGCATATTCAATTTCACTCATATCAAAACAACCTTTTTCACGACATTCTTCTAGTAAATCATTTAAATCAAATTTTACTTTTCGTAAATTTTTCTTAATAATTTGTCCATGTTGAATAACAATAGTAGGGGTACCCATAAAATATTTACGTAATTTGATACTTTTTATAGCTAAAATATCAATTATATAAGCTACTATTCCAAAAATTAAAACCGCAACAACTCCATTTATTTCTTGTGATTCCAAATTAATAGTCATTTCAGCTGCAAAATTACCTATGGAAATACCTACTACATAATCAAAAAGTGTTAATTGTGATACTTGTCTTTTGCCAAGCATTTTAGCAACCAAAAATAAAGTTACTAGTGATAATAAACTTCTTATAATTACATCTAATACTTCCATCCAATCTATTTTAAAAATATCTGCAAACATAACTAAATCACCTTAATTTAGTATTAACAAAAAAAGAATGTTATAAACATTCTTTTCACTTTTTCTTATTGAAATAATTTTTAAAACTTTTTTTTACTCCATTCTTACCATTATGATCTACTATTACATCAGTTTTTACTACAAAAACAATAACAATAAATAACAATATGCCATATAAAATGTATCCTAAAAAGCGATCTTTTATAACATAGACAATTGAAGCTATGGCAAAAAGAATATTAATTAAATAAATAATTAAAACGGTTGTACGATGACTAAAATTACGATTTAATAATTGATGGTGAATATGAAAATTATCAGGGGTAGAAATTTTTTTACCTTTTAATAGACGACGAATAATCGCAAAAATGGTATCAAGAATAGGAATTGCTAAAATGAGTAATGGAATTATTAATGATGACATAGTTACATTTTTAAATCCAAGAAGGGCAATTATTGAAATAATGTAACCTAAAAACATAGAACCAGAATCACCCATAAAAATACTAGCAGGATAAAAGTTGTGAACTAAAAAACCTAAAGTCGAACCAAACATAATAAAGGTTAAAATATAATCTAATCCATGTTTGCCTTGAATAGTAGCAATAATTCCAATTGTTAAAAAATAAATGGCACTAATGCCGCCTGCTAAACCATCCAATCCATCAATTAAATTCATGCAATTAATACAACCTAACATAAAAAAAATAGTAATAGGATAAGCAAGCACATCTAAATCTAAATATATACCAAAAGCATTAATATTTTTTAAAAGAATATTACCATAAAAAACTACAATAAGAACGGCAATCAATTGTCCACTAAATTTAGTACTAGCTTTAAGCGGTTTTATATCATCGATAACTCCTGTTAAAACAATAATAAAGCTACCAATTAAAATAGAATTCATCAACGAACTGGGCTGACCAAATAATATATAACCTAATAAATATCCTAAATAAATTCCTAAACCACCTAATCTTGGCATTTCTTTTTGATGAATTTTACGTTTATTAGGCATATCAACTGCACCAATATGAAGCGCAATTCTTTTAATAAATGGTATTAAAATACTTACAAATAAAAAAGTTGTTAATACCATTGTTATTGTCCTTATTATTAATTCTTTATCCATTAAACTCACCATTTTAATTTTATCAAAAAAAATAACATATGTCTATGTTATTTT
>JAAYOI010000060.1 GCA_012520435.1 Mollicutes bacterium | reverse complement strand
TTTAGAGAAAAAGGGATTGTAGAAATCCAAGCTATTGGAGCTGGTGCTTTAAATCAAGCAATTAAAGCGATTGCTATTGCGCGAGGTTTTGTTGCTCCAAGTGGAAAAAATTTAATATGCATCCCAGCCTTTACCGATATTATTATTGATGGTGAAGAAAGAACGGCAATCAAACTAATAGTAGAATCTAAATAACACCTAAAGGTGTTTTTTTCTTGCATTTTTTTCTATAATAATATATAATATAGCATGTAAAAAATGGGTGATAGTATGGATAGTAATTTAAAAAGAAGTATTATTTTAGAACATTATCAACATCCAGTTAATAAAGGATTAATTGATGATGATTCATACATAAAAGTAAATATGAATAATGAAAGTTGTATTGATGAAATTGATTTAATGGTTAAAATTCAAGATGGTTTAATAGTTGATGTGCGCTTTGATGGAGAAGCTTGTGCGATATGTACGAGTGCTACCTCAATTATGATTGATACTTTAATTGGTAAAAATATTGAACAAGTTAAAGAAATATTAAATAATTACTATAATATGATTAATGAAAAAGAATATAATGCTGATATTTTAGAACAAACTATCGTTTATGAAGATATTCATAAACAACCAAATCGTAAGAAATGTGCTTTATTACCTTGGTGGGGAATGGAAAAAGTAATAAAGAAGTATGAGGGGGAATAAAAATGGAATTAATGCAAGCTACTGTTAAACAATTTAAAAGTAAATTAGTTGATAATGGAATAGTCCATTATATTGTTGATGATAAAAAAATTATTTATCCATATGGTATTGTTGATGAAGATAAAAAACATTTTATAGATATTAATAATTATAAAATATATCATGTGTTAAAAAAAGCTGAGAATGGAAGAATAAATGAAAGTGAAGAATCAAATATTAAACTTTTTGAAAATTATGTCCTACATTTAGAAAAAATTAATTTTAATGATTTATCTTATAAAGAGAGGTTATTGATTAAATTAATGTTAAAGATTTTTAAAGATTTTAAATTAAATCCAAAGAAAGAAAAAATGATTTATAAAATAAAATATAAAAAAAGCTAATATGATTGTATTTTAAACTGTTAATAAATAAAATTAACAGTTTTTTATATGAGAAAGAAAAAATAAAATCACAATAAAACGTATAAAAAAGTATTATATATTTGTATAAGAAATGTAAAATAGTATTATTTACTAGATTTATTTTTATTATAATTGATATAATAAAATAAAGATATAACAATTAAGTTATTTTAATAAAAAAGCGGTGATATACTATGTTAAAAAATAAGAATGAAGAAAAGCGATTATGGGCAGAATTTTTAAAAAAAGCATGCACTGATTTACACAATCAGAAAACTGTCATTTCTAGTGCCAAAAAATTACCACCAATTAATCAAAATATAGCTTACCAAAGAATTATTGCCTATATTGATCGTCTTGAAAAATTATTTTCCAATGAGAAAGAATATGATGAAAAGACTTACGAAAGATTAAGAAATAGGATATTTGAATTAATATGTGAACAAACTATTATAAAACCTGAAAATATTAAAGAAGAAGTTTATATTAGAGATAAGAAATTATACTATGATAGGTATGGACAAGAGCCTGTAAATTCTACTGATTATATAATTCAAAAACAACAACAAATTATTGAAAATCAAAAAAATAGTTTAAGAGAATGGTATAATTATTTGTGTTCTAAAGATAATAGCGATGTCTTTTATCCTGCTTGGTTTAGGTTTTATGCTTTTACGGGAGCGATAAATACAGGAGCTTTTGATATAGAAAGAAAAACCTATAAAAAGCGAGATGAACATACGACTGTTATTTTTCCTGAATTAGATAGAGAAACCTTGGCTTTAACATACGAAATAATAAAAGATTATGTAATAGATAATAAAGAGATTAATGAACAATATAGGGAATTGATAAATGTTGCTAAACAATATAGTTTTCATAAACTATATTCAGCGGTAATTAATTATTTAGAAGAAAAACAAAAAGATACTAATATAAATAGTTATGAAGGTATATGGAAAAAATATAATCAAGGCAATACTGGAAAAGAAGCTGAAAGACTTGTTAATGACATAAGAAATTATCGAACGGGTTGGTGTACGGCCGGAATTAAAACATCTCAAGATCAATTACAAAAAGGCGATTTTTATGTTTATTATGTTATAAATTCCAACACTAATGAATTAATTCCTAAAATTGCAATTAGAATGGAAAACGATATGGTTGCGGAAGTACGGGGAACCGATAAAAACCAAAATATTTATGATTCTAAATTGATGGAGATTGCTAAAGAAAAATACATGATGCTTCCTGGTGGTGAAAAATATGAAAAGGCTGAAAAAAATGTAAAAAAGTTAATGAAAATTTATGAAAAACAATATGTATTTGATAAAAAGAAAGAGACATATGTAGAAAGAATAGATAAAGAAGAATTAACGAGAGAAGAATTGATATTTTTATATGACATAGAAGAAAAGTTTGTTGGTTTTGGTTATGGTAGTGATGAAAGGATTAAGCAATTACTAAAAGATAGAAATGTTTTAACTGATTTATCTATCATGAAAGTTAATTATTTTCCACGTGATTTAGTATTAGGTGAAATAAAAAAATTACAACCTGGACTTTTACCTAAAGTGGTTGCTGGTGAAATTATAGGCGATTTTTATTTAGATTATTTAACGGAATTACAACCGGGTTTATTACCTAAAAAACATGAAGGGATAAATGGTATATTATCTTTAAACGGTATAAAGAAGTTACAATTTAGATTATTTACAAAAAAAACTAAAATTAAAGAATTATATTTAAATAGTTTAGAAGAATTATATCCCGGATATTTATCAAAAGATGTTATTAAAGTTATAAAGGTATTATATTTAAATAGTTTAAAAAAAATTGTATCCAGAAAGTTTACCTGAAGATGTTGTTAATTTGTATGCAAATAGTTTAGAGGAATTATATCCTGGATGTTTACCAAAGGATCGTATGGAAATATTAGATTTAAATGGATTAAAAAAATTGTACGTAGAAAGTTTACCTAAAAGGGTTAGTGAATTATATTTAAATTCATTAAATGTTTTAAATCCCGGAAGTTTATCACAACAAATAGGAGATTTATATATAATGTCTGTAACTCAAATAATGCCTGGATACCTTCCTAAGGGTTTTAATTGTAAAAGAATAAATGCTAATGAAAATATAAAAAGGCAATTAGAAAAATTGATGATAGAATCAGAAGAATATTATAAACAACTTGAAGAAGAAAGAAATCTGGCAAAAGCTATGTAATAAAGCACGAAAAAGATAATATTTTCGTGTTTTTCTTTTTATTTCAATAAATATTTAGTATAATTATATTGGTGGTCATATGATAACAAAAACTAATTTAAATAAAGAGATAGTTTTAGAAATATCTAAAATAAAGAAGGAACCAAAATGGATGGAAGATTTTCGCATAAAAGCATTAAATAAATTTTTAGAATTAGGCAATCCTCATTTTGGTCCAGAATTAAATATAGATTTTTCAGAAATTACTTATTATAAAAAAGTTACAGATAAAGTAGAAAGTGATTGGGATAAAGTACCTATTGATGTTAAAGAAACATTTGATAAGATAGGTTTAATTGAAGCTGAACAAAAATATTTAGGTGGTGTTGGTGCTCAATATGAAAGTGAAGTTATATATCACAATATGTTAAAGGAATTAGAGGAAAAGAATGTTATTTTTTGTGATACAGATACGGCTTTAAAGAAATATCCAAAATTATTTAAGAAGTATTTTAATAATTTAGTTAAATATGATGAAAATAAATATACCGCTTTAAATGGAACTGTTTGGAGTGGCGGAACATTTATTTATGTTCCACCACATACAAAAATTGAACGACCTTTACAAAGTTATTTTCGTATTAATACTAAAAATATGGGACAATTTGAAAGAACGATTATTATTGTTGATGAAGGTAGTGAAGTTCATTATATGGAAGGTTGTACAGCTCCAACTTATACTACTTCTTCTTTACATGCGGCGGTTGTCGAAATATATGTTAAGAAAAAGGCGAAATGTCGTTATACAACGATTCAAAACTGGGCTACTAATATTTACAATCTTGTTACCAAAAGGGCCATCGTTGAAGAAAATGGTTTAATGGAATGGATTGATGGTAATATTGGTTCTAAGATAAATATGAAATATCCTTGTTGTGTTTTAAATGGACCTTATGCCAAAGGAAGTTGTATTTCAATTGCGGTAGCTAAAGAAGGACAAGTTCAAGATACAGGAGCCAAAATGATTCATCTTGCTCCTTATACAACTAGTAATATTATTAGTAAATCAATTGCAACTCAAGGTGGTAATGCAACTTATAGAGGAACTGTTCGGATAAGTAAAGATGCTTTAAATTCTAAAAGTTATGTTAAATGTGATACGATTATTTTAGATGAATATTCAAAAAGTGATACTATTCCTAAAAATATTGTTCATAATAATAGTTCTTCAATTGAACATGAAGCAACAGTATCAAAAATTAGTCGTGATAAATTATTTTATTTAATGAGTCGTGGTATTCCTGAAGAAAAAGCAAAGGAAATGTTAATAATGGGTTTTATTGATCAATTTAGAGAAGAGTTACCTATGGAGTATGCTGTCGAATTAAATGCTCTTTTAAGGGATTATTTTTAAAATATAATTATGATAGAATAAATATTAGGTGATAATATGAAAAAACTAATAGTTATTTTATTAATGACCTTAGGTCTAGTAGGATGCAATGATTCTAAAGAACAACTTTTAATAGAATATCAAAAGATTATGGAAAAATATTCACAAGATTATTTTGAAAGATTTATCAAAGGAATTAGGGGATTAGATATTTTAGAAGTATCAATTGGGATGTTAGAGAATGCTAATGAGGTAGCAAATACTAATTATGATTTAAGTAAATTAGAAGATTGTGATAAATCATCAACGATTATGCTTTTTTTAAGCAATGATGGACTTAATATAAAAAGATATCACTATGATTTGAATTGTAAATTATAATATTATTATTCATTTGCGGTATGTTAATGGATTAAATTAAAGGATTTGTGAAAAAAGGAAATATTTTAATAGAACAAATAAAAAAGAAAAGTAAAAATAGTTGTTTGCTTTTCTTTTTTTTATTTTGTAATATTATTGTGCGAAAGGAGGGGAGATGTGTGTTAAATCAGACAGTTATAGTAGGCCGATTAGTTAAAGATCCTGAGCTTCGTGAAACAGAAAATGGTAATAAAGTAACAAATATTACCTTAGCTGTTCCAAGAAGTTATAAAAATGTTAATGGTGAATATGATACAGATTTTATATCTTGTGTATTATGGAAAGGTATTGCTGAAAATACTGTTGAATATGTAAAGAAAGGAGATTTAATTGGTATAAAAGGAAGAATCCAAACAAGAAATTATGAAGTAGATGATGAAAAGAGATATGTAATGGAAGTAGTGGCTGAGAAAGTGACATTTTTAAGTAGTAAGAAAGCAGATGAATAATCTGCTTTTAAAAATGATTTGTAAATGGATAATTACATAAGTATTTCATGATATAATATAAATGGAATTGTTGTATAAATAATTAAATATTTATGCTTGGTAATATAAACTATCAAATAATATTCTATAAAGGATGATTTTATGGAAGAATTAAATAAATATTTAAATGAATTAGTTGTTAATAATGTAACCCCTGGATTTACTTATGCAATAATTAGTGATAGAGATTATTATGGTGCTGTGGGATATAAAAGTTTGTTTCCGCAAAAGGAAGAAACTAATTTGGATACTTTGTATGATATCGCATCTTTAACTAAAGTACTTGTAGTTCTTCCATTGATATTTAAATTAGTTGAAAATGGTAAAATTAAATTAGCGGAACCCTTTACTAAAGCCATTGCTTTATATTTAACTAAGTATTTAGGATGTTACTGTATTATTAAAAATAAAGATACAAGGATAGATGCTAATAGTGATATAGATGAAGAATATAAAAAGGCACTTATTAAATGTGTAAATGATAATGATATCAGATTAGTTTTAGATCTTCATGGTGCTAAAGAAACAAGAGATTTTGATGTTGAGTTAGGAACATTAAATAATTTGACTGCTGATTTTTCTTCTATTCGAGAATTGGAAGAATCTTTTTTAGAACACGGGATAAATGATGTTACTCATAATTGCCAATTTAAAGGTGGGGTCATTACTAAAATTATTTATGGACAAACTAATGCTGATGTGATTCAAATAGAAATTAATAAAAAATTCCGAGATTTAACTAATATTGATAGATTAGAAAAAATTTGTTTATCTTTAGTATCATCTATCAAAATGTATGTTAATAAATGTATTAACAGGGTAAATGATATAAAAAAATAAAGGCAAGGATTAATCTTTGCTTTTAAATTCATTATAAAAAAGATCATCAGGTTTTAAATTAAAAATATCTGCAATTTTAACGGCCATTTCATAAGACATACGTCTTTTTTTGTTTTCTAATTGCCAATAATAAGTTTTACTGATTTTTAACATATCAGCCATGTTTTTATAACTATAATTAAATTCTTTTCTTTTTGTTTCTAATGTTTTCATTCAATCACCACCAATAACATTATAAGTTAACTATTAATTAATTTCAATACTTAAGTTACCTTTTAGTTAATTTTATTGGTGAAAGTGTAAAATGTTGTTATAATATTAACAGATAGATAACGGGGGTGGTAGTATGATTATTGGTAAAAGAATAAAAAAAGAAAGAATTAAAAGAGGATTATCCCAACAACAATTAGGTGATATGTTAGGGGTAACAAAAGTTTCAATATGTGGATATGAAAATGGAACAAGAACACCAACTTTAGAAACATTTATAAATCTTCTTAAGATTTTAAATGTAACACCTGATTATCTTTTAGGTAGAGATGTTGATGCTGTTAAGGAACAAGGTGAAAGTTATGGTGTTAAAATTGCGAGAGAAGATATGGAAATTATTAATGAATTAAAAAAACATCGTGAATTATATAATAAATTATGTAGTAATCCCCAAAGAGTAATTAATTTAATTAGTCATCGTTTTAAAAAATAGTAGTTATTACTTTTTTTTTGTTATAATAAAATTGATGAAACCTTTTAGTTAAATTATAAGTGGTGAAAAGATATGAAAAATTATATTAAAAACAATTTACCTAGCATATTATTTTTCATTTTTTTATATTAATAGGAGTTTTCTTATTTGGAGGTAGTTTATTTATCATTGCACCTTTGGCATTTTTAATTTTTGAATATGAAATACATAAGAATAAAAAAAGGCGATGGTCACAAGTTTTGTTTGGATTAATATTTATTTTAGTTGGAAGCTTTTTTTATTATTTTATGTGTAGTAGTACCGATTCATTATCTTTCTTAACCGCGCTTAGTATAAATGGTTTATGGATTTTTATACCAATTTTGTTAATTATTATAGGTGTTTTTTTGATAATATCTAGTTTTTTAAAAAAAGAAAAAGTCAAAATCCAAGTAATAATGAATTCATATAAAAAATAATATAAATGAAAAAATTTATTATGTAAATGAAAAAGTTCGTAATGTAGCTAATAAAGCAAATATAATTAAATTTACTTATTTAAATAAATCACAACCATTAATAACAATAATAACAAATATTGTATTCTTTAATTTTTGGGGCTGTTGGAATATATATGATTTATAATAAGATTAAAAAAATAAAAAAGATAAGAAAGATAATATGATATAATTAGAATAGGTGATCTTATGACAATTTTAGATATTATTGATAAAAAGAGATTAAAACAAGAACTCACCTTTGAAGAGATAAAATATGTAGTTGATAATTTTGTTAATGGTAATATTCCCGATTATCAAATGAGTGCTTTGTTAATGGCAATGGTTATTAACGGAATGACGGAAAAAGAAACAATTGATTTAACTAAAGTAATGATTGATAGTGGGGATATTATTGATTTATCTTCAATTTCGGGGATTAAAGTTGATAAACATTCAACAGGAGGAGTTGGCGATAAAACAACTCTTATTCTAGCTCCTTTAGTTGCTTCATGTGGTGTTAAAGTAGTAAAGATGAGTGGACGTGGCTTAGGTCATACAGGTGGTACTATTGATAAGTTAGAAGCAATTAAAGGTTTTAAGGTTAATTTAAGTGTTAATGAATTTATTAAACAAGTAAATGATATTGGTGTTGCGATTACAAGTCAAACTGGTAATTTAGTGCCTGCTGATAAAAAAATATATGCTTTAAGAGATGTAACAGGAACTGTTTCATCAATTCCTTTAATTGCTACAAGTATTATGAGTAAGAAGATAGCTAGTGGCGCAGATAAAATTGTTATAGATGTTAAAGTTGGCAATGGTGCTTTAATTAAAACAATTGAAGAAGCTAGAATTTTAGCTAATTTAATGATTAAAATTGGTAAACAATATGGAAAAGATGTAGTATGTGTTTTATCAGATATGAATCAACCATTAGGGCAAACAATTGGTAATGGATTAGAAGTAGTAGAAGCTATTCATGTATTAAGAGTAAAAGGTTCAATTAAATTAAGAGAATTAGTTATTACTTTGGGTTCTATTATGGTTTCTTTAGGAAAGCAAATTGCCTTAGAAGAAGCTAAAAAAGAAATTATGACTAATCTAATTAATGGACAAGCTTATCAAAAATTTATGGAAATGGTTAAAGCACAAAATGGCGATATTGATAAAATTAATATATCTTTTAAGTCTTATTCAGTAAAAAGTAAACAAGAAGGTTATATAAATGGTATTGATGCTTTAGGAATAGGGGAAATTGTAAGAAAATTAGGTGGCGGACGTTTTCATAAGGAAGATGAAATTAATTATGGAGTAGGAATTCTTTTAGAAAAAAGTGTTGGTGAATATGTTAAACAAGGTGATAAATTACTAACAGTTTATTATGATGAAAAAAGAATTGATGAACAAGAAATATTAAATTGTTTTATGATAGAAAAAGAAAGAAAAGAAGAAAAACCTCTTATATATGAAATTATTGAGTAGGTGGCTTTTGCCATTTATTTAACCATGTAAAAAAAATATAAGAAATTTAATAGTATTGTAAAATAATGTCAAAAAAGTAATAATTACTTGAACTAAAAATAAATATATTATATGATATAGAAAACAAAGGAGTGATAAGATGATGATATATCCTTCGATTGATAAATTATTAAATAAGATAGGGTCCAAGTATTTATTAGTTAATATTGTAGCTAGAAGAGCTAAGGAGATGGCTAAAACAGGACATTATCAAATGAAGGAAAATGAATATATTTGTAAAAAAAATATTGGAAAAGCTTTAGAAGAAGTTGCGAAGGATTTAATACACTTGAAATAAAGGTATTATTTTTTTATATAGGGATGGTTATGATAAAAGTAAAAGAATATTAGATAATCAAGTTTTATATTGTATACTAAACATTTGTTTGGTATAATAATATTGAGGCGGTATTTATGAAAATTGAGAAGATAAAAAAAGTAGATAAAAATAAGTATCAATTACAATTATCTAATGACGAAGCGATTATTACTTATGATGAAGTAATTCTTAAAAATAATTTATTATTTAAGCCGCAAATTGATAGTAATCTTTTAAACCAAATAAATATAGATACTAGATATTATGATATATATAATAGGGTTATTAAATTGATTAGTACGAGATTAAGAAGTAAGAAAGAAATAAAAGAATATTTAAATAAACTAAATATTAGTATTGAAGATCAAGAAAAGATAATAAATCAATTAACCAAAATAGGTTTAATTAATGATATTAATTTTACTAAAGCATATATTAATGATCGGACATATTTAAGTAATGATGGTCCTAATAAAATAAAAAAAGATTTAGAAGAACATGATATTGATATTAATATTATTGAACAAGAAATAACTAATATTAATCAAGAAATTATTTATGAAAAACTTAAGAAATTAATCAATAAAAAAATTAAAAATAATCGTAAGTATTCAATTTATCAATTAAAACAAAAAATTGTTCTTGATTTAATTAATTTAGGATATGATAAAGATATGATTTTAGGCTGTTTAAATAATCAAAAACTTGATAATAATGATATTTTAGAAAAACAATACAATAAGTTGTATACTAAATTTAGTAAGAAATATACAGGTAATGAATTATATAAAAGAATAAAGCAAAGTTTATATCAAAAAGGTTTTAATATTGAAGAAATAAATAATTTAATAGAACAAAAAATAGAGGGTATGTAACCCTCTATTTTATTAATTTTATACTATTATCATAATAGTCTTTCATATCAGTATCGGTGATTTCTAAATTATATTTTTTTCTTATTTCAGCCCAAACTTTTAATTGTAAATTTTGATCATTTTCTAATTTTTGACTGACTAATATTTCTTCGATTTCATCTTTAACATCATCCAATTTTGGCTTATCTTTAGCACTAACTTTTAAAATTATATGATATCCAAAGGTACTTTTAACAGGTGTTTTAGTATATTCATTATTTTTTAGCTTATAAGTTGCATCCCAAAATTCTTTAACCACTTTATCTTTGGTAAAATCACTAATTAAGCCACCTTCATCAACACTGCCTGTATCATCAGAATATTCTTTAACTAAATCCTCAAATTTCGCACCCTTATTTAATTTATCTATTACTTCTTTAGCTTTTTCTAAAGCTTTATTTTCGGCATCTTTAATTTGCGAATCACTCATACCAGCAATTGTTTCAGGCTTAATTAAAATGTGTTTAGCCGTCATTGCTCCAAAGATTTCTTCATCATAATATTTTTTTATTTCTTTTTCGGTAAGTTTTTCTCTTAAATGTTTTTCAACAATTTTTGTTCGCTTATAATCAGAAATAAGAATCTTTTTAAATTCTTCTTCATTTTTAATACCAGAACTTTTTAAAGTGGTTAAGAAATCCTCGCCCATTTGTTGATATTGTAATTTGATTTGTTCAAGACGTGATTCAGCGTATTGTTTGATATCATCATCAGTTGGAATTTCTTTGTCAGCGATGAAATCATCAATTAAATTGACAAGGACTACAACACCCGAATGTTTTTTCATTTCTTTATATAATTCTTCGGCACTAATTTCGTGGCCGTTAACTTTTGCAACTAACTCCTCACCATTTTGTAATTTAGGAATTTTTCCACATCCAGTTGTAATTAATAGTCCAAGACATAAGAATATTAATAAAATTTTCTTCTTCATCGTATTCTCCTTTCATTTTACATATAATATCATATCAGAAAAAAAGAAAAAAAACAATAATTTCGTGAAATTAATCACATAAATTTAATTTTTCCATAAAATAATGTGAAAAGAGAAAAAAGGAGGCATGACTTATGTGTAGTACTGGTGTACCTGGTGCAGCTATAGTATTAGTATTATTCATCTTATTAATTATCATACTAGGGGCTTACATCTAGCCAAATGATAGGGGGGTGCTTAAATTATGGCTTGTCAAGATCCTTGCAAAAGTGTGCCAACTATTCAGAAAGGCAGTTATATAATAATAATTGTCCTATACATCCTACTAGCGATTATCTTAGGGTCATTAATTATTTGTTAAATGAAAGAGGGTATCCCTCTTTTTTGCGTGATTAAAAAAAGTATAACTGAAGTGTTATATTCAAAGTTTAAATATAGTAATTTTTGGTATATTAATAATAAATATGATAAAGGAGTTATGAAAATGAATAAAAAAGGATTTACATTAATTGAATTATTAGCTGTTATTGTCATACTTTCCATAATCGCATTAATAGCTATTCCAATTATTTTAAATATAATTAATAAAGTTGAAGAAGGAAGTTTAAGTGCTATTAAAAATAATATGGAAAAAGCCGCTGAATTATATGTGTTCAATCACTTGGATGAGTTCAATCTAAGAGAAGGGGAAAAAGAATATATTCAATTAAGTCAGTTAGAAGGAATAT
The DNA here is from genome assembly GCA_012520435.1 of Mollicutes bacterium. Taxonomy (GTDB): domain Bacteria; phylum Bacillota_I; class Bacilli_A; order RF39; family UBA660; genus JAAYOI01. The sequence continues at coordinate 25,040 of JAAYOI010000060.1, read as the reverse complement.
ATCTAAAAAAAGTTAAAAATCCTAGAGGAACTGGTGAATGTGAAGGTTATGTTAAAGTAGAAAATATAAATAGTAATTTAGAATATAATGCCTATTTAGATTGTGGAAATGGTCAAAATTTATTAGTAGATTCTAGTTATGTAAATTATGGTGGAAATTATCTAGATAGTTTTGAATCTATTAAGAAAACTGGTGATGGTGGTTATATTGTTGTAGGTAGTAGTAATTCAACAACTTATAGTGGTAATACTACAAAAGGAAGTACTGTTAGTGATGATGGAATTATCGTTAAATATAATAGTGATGGAATTGAAGAGTGGAGTCGTAATTTTGGGGGTTCTGGCAATGATCATTTTTATGATGTAATTGAAGATAATAATGGATATGTAGTTGTAGGAAACTCTACTTCTAAAGATGGTGATTTGACTGATTTAGATATGGGTGATTTTAATAGTATTTTAGTAAAATATAACAAACAAGGAACATTATTAACTAAAAAGATTTTATTTAGTAGAGATGGTACAAGTGGTTCTATTGCGCGTAAAATATTGTATTTAGATGGTTATTACTATATAACAGGAAATAGTCGTAATGTAAGCGGACAAAATGCGAATTTAATGTATTTAGCTGTATATGATAATAATTTTAATCAATTATCTGCTAATACGTATGGTGGAACTAGGGCATCAAGATTACTTTCAATGTTTGTTAATAGTAATAATAACATTGTCATTGCTGGATATTCTAGTTCTATAAATAGTGAAATGTCAGATATAAAAATAGGACCAGAAGGAATATCTGATGCTGTCTTTTTTGAAATTAATAGTAATACTAAAAATATTGTATCAAAAGGAAGTTTTGGAGGGACCAATGGTGATGACTACATTACCGATATAATTGAGGTTGATGATGGATATATCGTTATTGGTTATGGTGAATCGACTGATCACCATATGGAAGGTAATAAAGGAAGAACTGATGCGTTTGTTGCCAAGTATAGTAAGACACCTGGTACTAATGGGATTTTACCAATGTTGTGGAAAAAAATAATAGGTGGAAGTAATGAGGATCAGTTTAGGAGAATTATTAAAATTAGTGATAATTTAATAATAATTGGTGAAAGTAATTCAATTGATGGTGATTTTGATGGTATTACTAAAGCTGGTAATCAGTATTATGATGGATTAATTATAAAAATGGATTTAAGTGGTAACATCTTAGATAAAAAAACATATGGAGGTAGTAAAAGTGATTTTTTTACCGATATTATTTATGATGGAGGAAAGTTAGTTGTTGTTGGCAGAACTTTTTCAACTGATGGTAACATTGAACCATTTAATCTAGGAAATAGTGATGCTATTATGGCTAATTTTGATATTAATCTTAATCCAATCAATAATTTTCAATTGAAAACACTACTTAAAAGTAAACCAAAAGAAATAGTTAAAAATTATGGAATGAGTATACCATTGCCAGTTGATAAAGATAATTTAAAATTATATACAACTAATGATACAACTAAAGATTTGGGAGGATGGTGTAAAACTGGTTCAGTTGATCCAAATGCTAATTATAATTATGTTCCATGTTTACAACCGTTTGACACTGCCAATATAAAGACATTATATAAGAATATTGTTAATCTTACTAATAATGTGAATATCAATGTTAAAAATAGTAATAATTGGTTAAAATTAATTATCCATTTTGGTGATGCTGGTGCTGGTAATGAGGTAAATAGTTTAAGATTAACTTTTGAAGGTGAAAGTGCTGTTACTATTCAAGAAGCTGTTAATTTAGGTTATATTGAACCTTTAGTTTTATCTGGGCATATGAGTTCTCGTACTAATAATTATTATTTTTTTGAAAATAGTTTTAACTTAATAAGTGGTGGTAGTACAGGTATAGGATCTTATCCATCAAATAACATTTTAATAAAACCAAGAAATAAAAAATTAGTTAATATAACATTTAATTCAGCTAAAACTCATCCTATTACACAAGCTAAGTTTGAAGTTCAAGAATTTGAAAATTTTGATATCTCATTAAGTGCAGCTGAATAAGAAAATAAAAATAAATAATTTTATTATGTTCTAAAAGAGATTTATGTCTCTTTTTATTTTGTAAAATTTTAATTTTTTTTAAAAAAGGTATTTACAAATGAATAAAAAAAGGGTAAAATAGTGGTACACAGTGGTAGAAAGTGGGTAATTGTGGGGGTGATCATATGTTTATGGGCGAGTATCATCATAATATAGATGATAAAAACAGATTAACAATACCAGCTAAATTAAGATATGAACTTGGAGAAAAGTTTATTATTACTCGTGGTTTGGATAAATGTTTATTTATTTATCCGCAAAATGAATGGAACAATATTATCACCAAATATAAAGAATTACCTAATACTAAAGATGCACGTAACTTTATGCGTTTCTTTCTATCCGGTGCGACTGAATGCGAGTTTGATAAACAAGGTCGAATCAATATTCCATTACTTCTAGCTAAATATGCGGGTTTAGAAAAAGATTGTGTCATTATTGGAGTAAATGAACGTTTAGAGATATGGAGTAAAGAAAATTGGGGAACATTCATTACTAATAATGAAGATAGTTTTTCCGATATTGCTGATAATTTATTTTCATCAAATTTAAATATTTAGAGGTGATGGAATGCACCGAAGTGTTCTTTTAGAAGAAACCTTGAAATATTTAAATTTAAGTGAAACTAGCATTATAGTCGATTGTACATTAGGATATGGCGGGCATAGTAGTGAAATACTAAAAAAGATAAAAAGGGGTTTCCTGTTCGCCTTTGATCAAGATGAAGATGCGATTAAAGCTAGTACTTTAAAATTGAAAGAAATAAGTAATAATTACGAAATTATTAAAAGTAATTTTGTTCATTTAAAAGAAGAATTAGAAAAAAGAAAGATAACGAAAGTTGATGGCATTTTATTTGATTTAGGTGTTTCTAGTCCACAATTAGATGAGAAAGAAAGGGGATTTAGTTTTCATCAGGATGCGAAGTTAGATATGCGTATGGATAAAGATAATCCATTATCAGCTTATGAGGTTGTTAATACTTATCCTTATGAAAAACTAATCGATATCTTTTTTCGTTATGGTGAGGAAAGATATGCAAGAGAAATTGCCAAAGGCATAATAAAATCAAGAGAAAAAAAACCAATTGAAACAACTTTAGAACTAGTTGAAATAATTAAAAATAATGTGCCTGAAAAATATAAACGTGAAAAACATCCGGCTCGTAAGGTATTTCAAGCTATTAGAATAGAAGTTAATCAAGAATTAGAAGTATTTGAACAAGCCCTTAGACAAGCTTTAGATTTAATTAAAGTTGGGGGCCGAGTATGTGTTATAACTTTTCATTCATTAGAAGATCGTCTTTGTAAACAAATATTTAATGAAGTTAGTAGTATTAATAAAAGTTTAAAAGAGTTACCTATTATTCCAGAATATTATCAACCTAAATATAAAATTATTGGATCTTTTGTACCCACTAAAAAAGAAATAGAAACAAATCATCGAGCACGTAGTGCGAAATTACGAGTTATTGAGAAAATAAGAGAGTAGGGATGATTATGACAAGAAGAAAAACAATAAGGATAACTAAGATAACTAAGGGTGAAAAAATATTATATATAAGTGCAGTTTTAGCATTCGTCTTAACTTTAATATTGAAAATTTTTGGTGGGGCTAAAATTGGACATCTTAATATGAGTGTAGAAAAATTAAAATTTGAAATAACTAATCAAGAAAAAAAGGTTGAAAGTTTAACCATGAAAATTAATGAATTAACTTCTTTTGATAAAGTTAAAGATATTGTCAAAGATATGGGATTAGCGTATAATAATGAAAATATTATTGTGATTGATGAATAAAAGAGGTGGGGGATATGAAAACAAGAAAAAATTTAAATCAACCATGGAAATATCCAAAAAGGTTATTTAAAGTATTTCTTGTTTTTCTTGTGCTTTTATTTTTTCAATTTACTTATCTTGCACTTTTTCCAACTATTTATGGTATAAATATGAAAGAGTTTGCGAAACAAAGAAATACCGTAGCCAAAAAATTATATGCAGCTCGTGGTAATATTTATGATCGTGATAATAATATTCTAGCTCTTAATGCTACTTCTTATACAGTTATTGCTTATTTAAGTGAAAGTAGAACAGGTAGTTCAAAAGTACCACTCCATGTTGTTGACAAAGAAATGACTGCTGAAAAGCTCGCACCACTTCTAAATATGGATAAAGAATATATTTTAAGTTTATTGAATAAAAAAGCTTATCAAGTAGAATTAGGACCAGGTGGAAGAGGAATTTCAGAATTAAAAAAAGAGGAAATTGAACAATTAAAGTTACCTGGTATATCTTTTATTGAAACCCATAAAAGAAATTACACTAATGGTGATTTCGCATCATATATTTTGGGGTATGCTAAACAATATGAAGAAGTAGTCGAAGAAGAAAATGGCAATAAAGAAATAATATATAAAATTATTGGTGAATTAGGAATTGAACAAAAATATAATGATATATTAAGTGGTGAAGATGGTAAATTGATTTATCAACGTGATCGATTTGGTTATAAAATACCAGATACCAAAGAAACAAGAATTGATCCCATTAATGGTAATGATATTTATTTAACTCTTGATGCAAGTATTCAAAGATTTATTGAAGCAGAAATTAAAGAAGTAGCTAAAAAATATAACCCTAATTGGATGCAATTAACCGTTATGGATGCTAAAACAGGTGCCATTTTAGGCTCGGGTTCAACGCCATCTTTTGATCCAAATATAAGAAATATTGTTAATTATGAAAATCCTTTAGTATCATATATATACGAACCAGGTTCTATTATGAAAATTTATACTTTTATATGTGCTTTAGAAAAAGGTACTTATAATGGTAATGAAACTTATCATTCTGGTAGTATTAAAGTTGGCGATACCACTATTAGTGATTGGAATCGTAAAGGTTGGGGCTATATAACTTATGATAAAGGATTTGAATATTCAAGTAATGTTGGAGTTGTTAATTTGTTACAAAAAGCAATTGATAAAAATGATTTAAAGCAATGTTTAGAAAAATTTGGTTTTGGTGAAAAAACAGGTATTGAATTACCACGTGAGATGTCAGGAACTATTAATTTTAATTATCCAGTTGAAGTCGCAACCGCTGGCTATGGTCAAGGAATAACAACTACGGCTATTCAACAATTACAAGCTTTAACTTTAATATCTAATAATGGTAAGATGATTAATCCTTATCTTGTTGAAAAAATTGTTCATTCTGATACTAACAGAGTAATTTATCAACATCAAAAACAGGAAACGGAACAACTAATAAGTATGGCAACCGTAAATAAAATGAAAGAATTAATGTATAATGTTATTCATGGTAAGGATGCTGGAACAACGGGTACAGCTTATAAAATTTCGGGGTTTGATATTATTGGTAAAACGGGAACATCACAAGTATATGATGTCGATAGTAAACGTTATTTAACAGGCACTAACGATCATATTTATTCGTTTGCTGGTATGTTTCCTAAAGAAGATCCTAAGATAATTATTTATGGAGCAATGAAAAAGCCAACTTGGGGTCAAAGTGCAGGACTATCTAAAGCAATCGTTAATGTTATTAAGAATGTAGCCAAATACTTAAATATATTTAGTGATAAAGAAGAAAATAATACAATTTTAAAATACCAATTACCATCTTATATTAATAAAAACACTAATCAAGTAAAAGAAGAATTAATGAGTAAACGAATTATACCAATCATTCTTGGTGAAGGAGATAAAATAATTAAACAATTTCCAAACAATAATAATACGGTTATTTCTTATGATAAAGTTTTCTTAGTAACTAATAATAATAACATTAAAATGCCTTCTATTATTGGTTGGTCGCGGAGTGAAATTATTAATTTATGTAATTTATTAGGTATTGAATACGAATTTGAAGGTTATGGGTATGCAACTAATCAAAGTATTAAAGAAGGAACAATTTTAAATAAAGATGAAATATTAATGGTTACTTTAGAGGAAAAATTTGTTTTAACTGAAGATGAAGCAGAAGAATGATGAAAAAATCATTCTTTTTCTTTGACAAGTTAAGATATTTTTGATAAGATATTTATAGAATATAATATGGGGGGGAATATTATGAATGAAAGAAATGAAGAAAGTTATAGAAATTCCAAGAAAAGGGTTGTATTACAAGGTTTATTTATTATTGTTTTAGTTTTTGTTTTAGCGTGTATTTTTCCTGTAAAAACGGATTTAGAGAAAAAATTAGATCCATTATATCAAAGAAAATTTAATGAAAATATTACCATAGTAAAAGAAGCAGCTAAAAATTATTTTAGTGCTTCTAAATTACCTAAAGAAGTAGGCGAAACTAAATATTTAACTTTAAATGAAATGTATAATAAAAAATTGGTAACACCTATTTATGATAGTGGAAATAATCCGTGTGATAGTGAAAATTCTTATGTAGTTATTACTAAAATGGATGATGATTATCGTTTAAAAGTTGATTTAAAATGTCTTGACCAAAGTGATTATTTAATTGTTCATATAGATGATAATGATTATTGTCAAAAAAGTACTTGTTCTAAAGAAGAAGTAACTAAAAAACCAGTAACAAATAAAACAAAAACAGTAACGAATGAAACCAAAAATAATTCTAAACCAGCTAAGAAAGAACCAAAAAAGCAAGGAACAGTATATTATGAATATTATACTGAAACGATTAAAAAAGTACCCTATGAAACAACTCAAAAAGTAGAATATCCAGATTTAGTACTTATGTGTACTTATCGCAAAGTTACTCGTAAAACAAAGACTTTATATTCAGTATCAAAGTTAGATGCAGATACCTATTCTGATGGCTTTACTTTAAATTATGGATTTGTATTAGAGGATAATGTACCAGCTACGACGATTAAATTACTTGAGGTAGCTTATGGAAAAGATAAATTTAGTTTAAGTACTTATTTAAGTCAAAGAAATAGTGGTGTCATTTATAATTATGGTTATCCACTTGAATCAGCTATCATCAATGTACCAAGTACAACTTCAACCTTTAATAACTCTGCTCTTAATTCTAGTCAAATTCGTTCGGTTGAAGTTAATCGTACTACTAATTACAAGAATGTCGCAATTGTTCGTGATTGGGATACACCTAATGGCTATAAATTTGATTATCGTTTTTATGTAAATGATAGTTTAATTGAAAAGGCGATTAATAATAAAACTTTAAAAAACTATTATTATAGTTATTCTTATGGTGATATTTTCTTTGTACCAATTAGATTTAAAATACAATATGATGTTGTTTATGACAATAAGTTAAAAAAAGAATGTAATAAATTAAGTTCAGTGGAAAAAGAATATATTCTTGAAGAATATTATGATTATCAAACAAAATATTATGATAAAGTGGTTATTAAATATAAAACAGTAATTGAACGAAGCGAAAAGAAATGGACAACTAAGAAAAATGTTAAAGGATATATTTATACAGGAGTAACTAAAGTAGTATATTAAAGAAAAGATGTTTAAACATCTTTTTCTTATGAAAAAAATATTGTCAAATCTCTAATTTATTTTTTATTAATTAAAGACATATTTTAAAATTTATGATAAAATATGATTATCGATGATTTTCTTTACTAAAGGATTTAGGTGATTAGATGAAAAAGGGAATTACCATAATTTCAATAGTATTACTTAGTTTACTTGTATTATATTTACAACTTAACAAAAAAGAAAATATAATTCCTAATACTTATTACCAAGTTTATTTGAATGATGAAATTTTGGGAACAATTAAATCAAAAAAAGATTTAGAAAGTTATATTGATAGACAAAATAATAAATATAAGAAAAAATATAATATTGATAAAGTATATGTTCCTAATGGATTAGAAATAAGAAAAGTAAATACTTATAATGATAAAGTAGAATCAATCCTTAGTATTTATAAGAAGATTGCTGATAAGGGAGATTTTACTGTTGAAGGATATCAATTTAAAATAAAAAATGATGATAAAGTAACAGATATTTATGTTTTAGATCAAGAAGTCTTTACTAAAGCGGTTGATCAAACAATAGGTACTTTTATTGGTGAAACAAGGTATGCTTTATATAAAAATAATACACAATCAGAAATTCAAACAATGGGAAGTATTATTGAAAATGTTTATGTAGATAATAATATAACGGTTAAAAAAACAAATATTCCTATTACTAAAACAATTTATACAGAAGCATCAGAGCTTGCGAAATTTTTGTTATTTGGAACAACTGAACTTCAAAAGACTTATATAGTTAAACCTGGAGATACGATTGAAGAAGTAGCTTTTGATAATAAAATTAGTGTTGAGGAATTTTTAATATCTAACCCACAATTTAGTAGTGTTCATAATTTACTTTTTCCGGGACAAGAAGTTGTTATTGGAGTTACTAATCCGCAAATTCAAGTGGTAGTAGAAGAATTTGTTATTGAAGATGTACCAAGTCGTTATCAAACAGAAGAAAGATATGATCCTAATCGTTTTAAAGGTGATGATAAGGTTATTCAAAAAGGAGAAAATGGATTAGATCGTATTACCCAAAGAACAAGAAAAATTAATGGAATCATTACTTATGTTGATAAAATCGCAAGTGAAGAATTAAAACCACCTATTAATCAAATTATTGTTCGTGGTAAAAAAGAATTTCCAAGTGTTGGTAGTTTAACAGTATGGGCATGGCCAACTGAAAGAGGTTATAAAATTTCTTCTCCATATGGATATCGTATTAATCCAGTTACTGGTAAACGTGAATTACATGCTGCTATTGATATTGCTGGTCCTAAACATGGTTCTAATATATATGCTGCCAATAATGGTGTTATTGTTGAAGCAAAATATTCAAGTAGTCTTGGTAATTATATAGTTATTAATCATAATAATGGATATTATACTTTATATGCGCATTTATCAAAGATATTAGTAGAAGTTGATCAACATGTTGCCCGTGGCCAAGTTATAGGTTTATTAGGTAATACTGGTCGGTCAACCGGTCCACATCTTCATTTTGGTGTCTATGTGGGACGTCCATTTCATGGTGGAACAGCAATCAATCCATTGAGACTTTATAAATAAAAAAGGAGGTAACTCCTTTTTTTGTTTATTTATAAGACATGAAAATGTCTTTTTTTGTAAAAATAAAAAAATTTTAAAAAAAGTGTTGACAACTTAATATCATTATGATAATATGTACACGAAGGCACTTAGTATCATTCTAGTAATATGTTATAAGATTACATAGTACCAATTTAATAATAAGTGCATATAATAAAAAAATATTAGAAAGAGGGAGAGATTTATGAAAAGAAAAGAAAACTTAGAACTTATTAAAAAGGGGTTAATTATTGTTGATATGGTTAACGGATTTATAAAGGAGGGTGCTTTAAAAGATCCGCATATCGCTCATATCATTCCAGAAATTAAAAGACTTGCTTTAATGTATCTTAAAAATGAAGATGTAGTAATAGCTTTCAAAGATTGTCATCCAATTGATAGCCCAGAGTTTGAAACTTATCCACCACATTGTATCAAAGGAACAACAGAAACAGAATTAGTTGATGAACTTAAAGAATATGAAGATCAATTTACAGTTTTTGAAAAAGATACAACAGATGGTTTCTATGCGCCGGGATTTCGTGAATACATTGAAAAAATGAAAAATTTAACTGAATTAGTTATTACTGGTTGTTGTACTGATATTTGTGTTATGAATCTAGCACTCTCACTAAAAAAATTCTTTAATGAAGTTCGTCGTGATGTTGAAATTATTATTCCTAAGAATGCTGTTGAAACCTTTCATATTCCTGGTGTTCATGATCGTGTTAAACAAAATAAGATGGCATTTAAAGTTATGAGAGATGCAGGTATTCAAGTAGTTAAGAAGTTAGAAAGGAAGTAATTGAGATGGAAAACAAAAACTTAGTAATGGATTATTATCAACTTACTATGGCATATTCTTATTTTAAACAAAATAAACAAAATGAAATCGCATATTTTGATATGTTTTATCGCAAAAATCCTGATAATGGAGGATATGTTATTTCAGCGGGATTAGATGAAGTAATCGATTATATTAAAAATTTTAGGTTTACTGAAGAAGATATTGAATGTTTAAGAAAAAAGGGAGACTTTGATGAAGAATTTTTAAATTATTTACGTAATTTAAGATTTACTGGTGATGTATATGCGATTCCTGATGGAACAGTAGTGTTTCCAAATGAACCTTTAATAACAATTAAAGCTAATATTATTGAAGCTCAATTAATTGAAACTGCACTTTTGCTTCATAAAAATTTTGCGAGTTTAATAACAACCAAAGCAACCAAAATTGTTGCCGCTGCCAAAGGTCGAGGTGTTATGGAATTTGGTACAAGAAGAGCCCATGAAGTTGATGCCGCTGTCAAGGGTGCGAAATATGCCTATATTGGTGGAGCAATTGGAACTGCTTGTGTTGAAGCCGAAAAAGAATATGGAATACCAGCTTTAGGAACAATGGCTCATAGTTATATTGAATCTTTTGATAATGAATATGAAGCATTTATGAGTTATGCTAAAACGTTTCCTAAAACTAGTGTTTTCTTAGTTGATAGTTATGATACTTTAAAAAGTGGTGTTCCAAATGCGATTAAGGTAGCTAAAGAATACTTAATTCCTAATGGTTATCGTTTAAAAGGAATAAGACTTGATAGTGGTGATTTAGCTGATTTATCTAAACAAGCAAGAAAAATGTTGGATGAAGCTGGTTTAGAAGATTGTAAGATAGTTGCTAGTAACGCTTTAGATGAATATTTAATTCAAGAACTTTTGGAAAAAGGTGCTCGTATTGATAGTTTTGGAGTTGGTGAAAATTTAATTACTGCTAAAAGCAATCCTGTTTTTGGAGGAGTTTATAAGTTAGTTTCTATTGAAAAAAATAATAAAATAATACCTAAAATTAAATTATCTAATAATATTGATAAAATTATTAATCCAGGATATAAAAGAGTTTATCGCTTTCATGATAAAGAAACAGGTTATGCTTTAGGTGATATGATTACTTTACATGATGAAACAGTTCCGGTTGATGAATTTAAAACAGAAGGTTACCATAATTACTACATTAGAGAATTACAAGTTCCTATTTTTAAAAATGGGAAATTAGTTTATCAAGTTCCAACTATTGAAGAAACAAGAAAAAAATGTCAAAAAGAATTAGAAACTCTTTATCCTGAAATTAAAAGAATAAATAATCCTCGTAAATATAACGTTGTTTTATCAAAAAAATTATTAGCTTTAAAAGAACAATTACTTTTAAAATATAAGGAACAAATTATAGAAGAAGATACCAAAAATAAACAAAAAGTGTTAGGAGTAAGATAATGTTAAAAGAAAAATTACAAGAATTGAATGAATTAATTTCAATGTATAAAACCATTGCCAGCACTAAACCACAAATAGTTAATGGTAATTTTATTAAAGTAGGTAGTGCGGAATATATATTGGCCAATGGTAAAACAATTAAGCGTGAAGAAATTATTAAAAATGGTGGTAGGTCATCAGCTTCCATCATTCTTCCTATTACGGAAAATAAGGAAATTATCTTAATTGTTCAACCACGTGTTTTCACTAAATTAGGAGTTGGCGTTGAACTTCCAGCCGGTTATATTGATGCATATGAAACAGGAAAAATGGCTGCTTTAAGAGAACTAAAAGAAGAAACAGGATATGTTCCTAAAAAAATAATTAAAGTTGGTGAATATTATCAAGATCAAGGTTGCTCTAGAGCACTCAATGAATGTTTTGTTGCCTTTGGTTGTCAAAAACAAAAGAAAAGAAATTTAGATGATGATGAATTTATTAGTGAATTTTTATGTAATTATGATGAATTATTAGAATTAATGGATATGAATTATATATGTGATGCAGGATCAATAATTACCATTGAAAAAGCTAAAAAATATCTTAAAAAATTATGAGAATAGGGGTTTATGTTGGTAGTTTTGATCCTGTTCACATAGGTCATATCAAAATAGTTAATTATCTTTTAGATAATCATATAGTTGATAAAATAATTATTATTCCTACAGGTTGTTATTGGAATAAAACTAATTTAACAAATATTAAAGATCGCATTAAGATGCTTAAAATATTTGAAAATAAGTATATAAAAATAGATACTAAGCTTAATAAATATCAATATACTTATGAAATATTAAATGAGTTAAATAAACAATATAAAAATTCGCAACTTTATTTAATTATAGGTGCTGATAACTTAGAAAAATTTCATTTATGGAAAAATATTGAATTAATATTACAAAATTAAATTATTGTTATTAAACGAAATAATATTGAAGTAGAAAAGTATATAAATAAATTTAATAAAAAAGATACCTTTTTAGTAATAGATGGATTAGAAGAAAATATCTCATCAACCATAATTAGAGAAAAAATTAAAAAGGGTGAGGATGTTTCTAATTTGTTAGATAAAAGAGTAAAAAAATATATAGAAAAAAGAAATTTATATGGAGGTAATTATGTTTGATGTAGAAAAAATTACAAATGAAATAATTGCATTTATAAGAGAATATTTTGAAAAATTTAATTTAAAAGGGGTTGTTTTGGGAATTAGTGGAGGTAAAGATAGTGCCGTAGTAGCTGGGCTATTTTGTAAGGCATTAGGTAGTGATAAAGTAATTGGTTTAACTTTACCATGTCATTCTAATGAACAAGATAAAATAGATGCGAAAAAAGTTAGTAACCATTTTGGCTTTAAATTATTGAATTTAGAATTAACTAATGTCTATGATGTTTTTGTAGATGAATTTGATAAAAATTTTAAGGAATTTGGAATTGAAGCAAAAGATTTAATTGATAGTAATATTAATTTAAAACCAAAACTTCGTATGGCATCACTATATTATGTTGCGCAAGCTCTTAGTCAATTTGAAAAACAAGGTTATTTAGTTGCTGGTACTTCTAATCTTTGTGAATTATATGTAGGTTATTTTACTAAGGGTGGCGATAATGTTTGTGATATAAGTGTGCTTGGTGATTTAACCGTTAGTGAAGTTCTAGCCATCGGTGATTATATTGATGTACCTAAAGAGATTTTATATAAAGCACCTAGTGATGGTTTATCTAATTTAACTGATGAAGAAAAGATGGAAATAAAGTATGCTGATGTAGAAAAAGTAATTTATGGTAAACCAGTTAGTGTTGAAGCATATCAAAAGATAAAAAAATTACATGAAAAAAACGCTTATAAATTTTTTATTCCTACTTATAAAAAAGGTTAAAATTATGGTATAATTATATTAGGAAAAGGATGATGAAAGTGAAAAGAGATATGAATGGTTTAACGGAAGATGAATTTTTAAAAAGTTATGATGTATCAAAATTTGAAAGACCATCGGTAACAGTTGATAACTTAGTGTTTGCGATTGATGAAATAGAAAATAATGATATAAGAAAACTTAATGATAAAAGATTACAAGTTTTACTTGTTTATCGTGAAAATCATCCTTTTATTGATAAATGGTGTTTGCCTGGTGGTTTTATTAAGATGGATGAAACATTAGAAGAAGCATCGTTACGTACTTTAGAAGAAAAAACAAGTGTTAAAGATATTTATTTAGAACAATTATATACTTTTGGGGAAATTAATCGTGATCCTAGAACTAGAGTAATTGGAGTTGCCTATATGGCTTTAGTAAATAAAAAAGAAACCAAAATTGTAGATGAAAGCAAAAATACAGATTGGTTTACTATAAAACAAATAGGTGATGAATTAATATTAGAAAACGATAATGGAATAATAGTTAGATTTCCCGATCTCGCATTCGATCATGGTAAAATAATTGAATATGGACTTTTTAGAATAAGAAATAAATTGGAATATACCGATATAGCTTTTAGTTTATTACCAAAAGAATTTACAATGGCCGAACTTCAACAAGTATATGAGGTTATTCTAGATAAAAAATTAACGAAAGCTAATTTCCAAAGAAAAATAAAAAATAAAGTCCAATGTTTAAATAAATATAAAACAGGTGGATTTAGACCAGCTATGTTATATAAATATAATGGTAAGAAACATTAAAAAGACTTGAAAGTCTTTTTTTTTATACTTGGACATATATATTATTAGGTGATTTTATGTTTTTTAAAAGTATTCATAGTCGTATTAAGATTATTTTAGTTATTATTATTTTTTTGTTTATTTTAATTATTAGTAAAGTTTTTTTTATTCAAGTAATTAATTATAAAAGACTTAATAAATATGCATCAGGATTATGGAGTCGTAATCTTCCAATTGAAGCTAATAGGGGATTAATTTATGACCGCAATGGTGTCGTTTTAGCTAATAATTTAACAACCACTTCTTTAGTTTTAATTCCTAATCAGATTAGAAATAAGGAAGAGGTTGCTAGAAAGTTAAGTGAAATATTAGGTGTTAGTTATGAAGAAATGTATAAGCATGTTAGTAAAAAAGTATCTATTGAAAGAGTACATCCTGAAGGAAGAAGATTAAGTTATGAGATTGCTGATAAAATTGCCGCTTTAAAATTGGATGGAGTATATTTATTAAGAGAAGCTAAAAGATATTATCCATATGATAAAATGATGTCTCATACTTTAGGTTTTGTGGGAATTGATAATCAAGGATTAAGTGGTTTAGAACTTATGTATGATCATTATCTAACAGGTAGTTATGGGGCTATTAAGTATTTTAGTGATGCGAAAGGAAATAGATTACAATTAACGGAAATTTATGAAGAACCACAAGATGGGATTAATGTAAATCTTACCATTGATTATAAGATACAAGCTGCTCTTGAAAGAGAATTAGATAATGCGGTTGCGAAATACAATCCTGATCAAGCCTTAGGAATAGTTATGGATCCTAATAGTGGAGAGATACTAGCTATTTCTTCACGTCCTAATTTTTCACCAAGTAATTATCAAGATTATACAGTTGAAGAAATTAATCGTAATTTACCAATATGGGCAACTTATGAGCCAGGTTCAACTTTTAAAATCATTACCCTTGCAACTGCCCTTGAAGAAAAATTAGTAGATTTAGAAAAAGATACTTTTTATGATGCTGGTAGTATTAGAGTAGAAAATGCTAAAATTCGTTGTTGGAAAGCAGGAGGACATGGACATCAAACTTATATGGAAGTAGTAGAAAATTCTTGTAACCCAGGTTTTGTTGCTTTAGGATTAAAAATAGGAAAAGAAACTTTATTTGATTATATTGAAAAATTTGGTTTTGGTAAAAAAACAGGGATCGATTTAAATGGTGAAGGTAGTGGTATTATTTTTGATTTAGAACAAGTTGGACCAGTAGAACTCGCAACTACTTCCTTTGGGCAAGGGGTTAGTGTAACTCCTATTCAACAAGTAGTAGCAGTAAGTGCTGCTATTAATGGTGGATATTTATATAAACCATATATTGTTAAAAGTTTAAATGAACCAGAAACAAATAGTGTTATAAAAGAAAATAAAAAACAAATTGTGCGGAAAGTTATTAGTGATGAAACAAGTGAAAAGGTAAGACATACTTTAGAAAGTGTAGTAGCTAATGGAACAGGAAGACCTGCTTATATTGATGGTTATCGCGTTGGTGGCAAAACTGGAACAGCGCAAAAAGTAAAAGATGGAAGATATATGGTAGGAAATTATATCGCATCTTTCATTGGTTTTTTACCAGCCGATAATCCTAAAACTGTAATTTATATTGCCATCGATAATGCCAAAGGTGTTACCCAATATGGGGGAACGGTAGCTGCTCCTATTGCTCGAAGTGTTATGTTAGATATTATTGATGCATTAAACATAAAAAAAAGAAGTGGAGGAATGGAAAAAGAATATAATTATTTAGATAGAAGATATGCTGATGTACCTAATGTAGTGGGAATGACCGTTGAAGAAGCAATGAAATTATTAAAAAAATTTAAAGTAGAATTTACAGGAACTGGTGAAATAATTGAATATCAATCACCAAGTGGTGGGGAAAGAATACATGAAGGAGAAGTCGTTAGATTATTATTAAAGTAATTTAATTAATTAAATGTTGATAAATATAAGATACGATAAAATGCTGTCATTTTTTTCTTGATTTTTTATATGAATAGTATAAAATAAAGTCAATGAAGCAAAACATTGCAACTAATATTAAATTTGGTATAAATTAACGAATGTTAATTTTATATAATAAAAGAAAGGATGTTGGATAATGAAGAAAGAAGTTAAAAAAGTAATGCCAACAATTACGAATGTCCTTTTTTTTTATGTTTGGACATATATATTATTAGGAAATTATGTAGTAAGTTTAAAGTAAGGAGGAATTACATGTTAATTTTAACTAAATCAGTTTTAGTAATGATGATTGGTTTTATAACATCAATTATAGTTGCCTTAATTTTAATTCCTATTTTAAAACGAACGAAAGTTAAACAACAATTAAGTATTTATTTAGAAGATGCACATCGTTCTAAAAAAGGAACACCAACCATGGGTGGTTTAATATTTATCATACCTACAATTGTTATTTTCCTTATTCTTTTCTTTACTTATAAAATTAATCTTAATTATAGTATTATTATTGTTTTATTTACTTTTATTAGTTATGGTTTAATCGGTTTTATTGATGATTATTTGATTATCAAAAGAAAAAATAATAAAGGTTTAAGTGAAGCAAGTAAATTGTTGATGCAATTAGTAATAGCTACTATTTTTTTCTATTTATTTATGCGAGCAGGAAATGAACCGTTATTATGGGTTCATTCCTTAAATATCAAACTTAATATTGGTTGGTTATATGGTTTATTCATTCTTCTTGTTTTAGTAGCAAGTAGTAATGCGGTAAATATAACCGATGGTTTAGATGGTTTAGCTGGTGGACTTGCTGTTACTGCCTTTCTTGCTTTTGGTATTATTACTTGGGGAACAGGTTGGTTATATGGTTATGAAGAAGTTGCCCTTTTATGTTTTACTTTAATTGGTACCATTTTAGGATTTCTTGTTTTTAATGTTAGTCCTGCGAAAGTATTTATGGGTGATACTGGTTCCCTTGCTTTAGGAGCAACCATAGGTGCAATTGCGATAATAACGCGTCATGAATTATTATTATTAGTTATTGGAATTGTGTTTGTTATTGAAACAATGAGTTGTGTTATTCAAAGAATATATTATAAATTTACTAAAAAACGCATTTTCCCTATGACGCCTATCCATCATACTTTTGAAAAAATGGGATGGAGTGAAAGAGATATTGTTAAATTATTTTGGATTATTGGCTTAGTAGGAGCAATGCTTGCCATTATTTATGGTGTTTGGATTTAAGGGGGTAATCAATTGAAAAAACAAACAGTTGATATTTTACTTTTAATTACCATCATTATCATTTCCCTTTTTGGTTTAGTTATGATTTTATCTTCATCGATGATATGGGCGGAATATAAATTTAATGATCCTTATCGTTATTTTAAATTTCAAGGTTTATTTTTAATCATGGGTTTAATCTTGATGATGATAGTTAGTAAAATCGATTATCATCTTTATTATGAAAAAGCTAATTTAATTCTTTTTACTTGTTTAATTTTATTAGTATTAGTTTTAATACCAGGTATTGGTACTGTTCGTAATGGAAGTCGTAGTTGGTTTGGAATAGGTTCTTTTGGTATCCAACCAAGTGAATTTACTAAATTAGGACTCATTATTTTTACTTCTAAATATTTAACTAAAAATAATAAAATAATTAAAAATTTTAAAAAAGGAATATTACCAATATTATTATTAACATTATTTATTTTTGGATTAATCATGTTACAACCTGATTTTGGAACAGGAACCGTTATTGTTATGACAATTGTTGGTCTTTTATTTGTAGGGAGAGTTGATTATCGCTTTTTTTTTAGAATTGGTTTAATTGGAATTATTGGTGTAGTTGGTTTAATTATTTCGGCTCCTTATCGTATGGAACGAATTTTATCTTTTTTAAATCCATGGAAAGATCCATTAGGTAGTGGTTTTCAAATAATTCAATCTTTATATGCGATTGGACCAGGTGGTCTTTTAGGTTTTGGGTTTGGTAATTCTAGACAAAAACATTTTTATTTACCTGAACCACAAACCGATTTTATCTTTTCCATTATTAGTGAAGAATTTGGTTTTCTAGGAGTTATTATTGTTAGTACTTTATTTTTAACAATCATTATAAAAGGTTTTAAAATTGCGCGTCATTGTCAAGATTTATTTGGTAAATATTTAGCTTTTGGTATAACTTTTGGGCTTGCTTTTCAATCTATTTTAAATTTAATGGTAGTTGTTGGATTAGTTCCCGTAACGGGTATAACTCTTCCTTTTCTTTCATATGGTGGTTCTAGTTTAATGATAACGTTAATAGGAATGGGTATCGTTTTAAATATTAGTAGGTATCAAAATTAGTTTATAAGATAATTTGCTTGACAAGTGTAATCATAATGATACAATATTTATAGGAGGTTTTAATAGAGTGCAAAAACTTAAGTTAAATAATGAAACAGTATTAACAGAAACTCAGTTTGTGAGATTACTATTACCATATTTGTATGAAAGAGGTATTAACAAGATAAACGAAGATGAGTTACCAAAGAAATTGTTTCCATATTACTTAGATGAAAAATATAAGATATTATTTAAAAATATTGTAAAATCTAGAGATGGTAATGAAGTTAATATTAAAGAAGGACTTTTTAATGTAAAATATTTTTCTGGAAATATAATGTTTAATCCTAATAATTCTAAAATATTACATTTAGTTTATGAACCAAATTATGATATGTCAGAAGATGAGGCAAAACTTGACCCAGAAATAATAGAGTTATTGAAGAAAATTGCTGATGAATTTGGAATACGAAATAAAGTTGAGACACCTGAATTAAAAATATATGGTTATGATCCAAATAAAAGTTATTCTCTTATAGAAGGAAAGGATTCTAATATACTACATAGACTAGAACTTATTACTGATGGAAATATTAAAACAATTAGTGATAGTCAAATGGAACCACATGTATTTTATCCTAATCCAAGTGATGATTCTTATAGTATTTATCAAGAAGGAATTTATAGAGATGTTGAAATAGAAAATGCTAGTTATGCTATTACTCAAGGAATTTATAATGGGAAAATAAAAAGTTTGAAAGTGTTTACCAAACTTTTAGAGTTAGAAAAATTAGAGAAAATTAAAGGGATTGCTAATGTGATTCATGATGATGAAGAATCATTGTTAGTTAAGGATAGACCATATGTAAGAAGAAAAACATTATAAATAAATAAAAATTTGATGAGACAATCTCATCAAATTTTAGTATTTCCTTATAAAAAAGATGAAAAGGGAAACTATTTATATGGTATTTTTTGTAGAGTAGGTAAAACGGAAAGATGGCAAGGGATTGCTGGTGGCGTAGAAGAAGTATCAAGGAAAAATGCTAAGATTTATGGTAATAAAAAAGGAATAACTAGTGAAATGTTAGAACTTTTTAAAATATATAAAGAAAAGATATAAAATAAGGTATTTACCAAATACCTTTTTTTTGTTATACTAATAATAGTGTAATAAAGATAGAAAAGGGAGTGGGTTCATGACTGGAGAAACATATTTAAAAAAATTAATACAATCTGAATTACAACAAGTAAAATTATTAAGAGAAGAACCTGATGTTGATGTTCGTTTAGTTAATGATATATTATGGGATATTTTAGGATTAGCGCTACAATTTGATGCATGGTATGATAAAAAGTTACAAGAAATTGATCAAACAGAAGTTGTAACTATTGATGAAGAATTGAAAAAACGTCAAAAAATGGTAGAATGGGCAAAAAGGCGTGAAAAAGCACTTGAAGAGATGTTTGACCGTAATGATCCAGATCAAAAAGATTTAGCGGATTTATTTGATGATATACGTAAACAAGCATTGTATACAAGAGTTTTTTATCAATCTGATACTAAATTTGTTAAAAAACAAATAGTTGAACGTGAACATGCCCATAAAAGAGTAGATGAATTAAAAGCCGAAAGAGGAACAATTGAACGTGAAATTGAAGAATTAAAAAAGGCAACGGAAGATTTTGAAGGATTTAATGCAAAATTAAATAGTGAATTTGAAAAATTAATTACTGAACACCAAATTGATAGTATTACGGATATAGATATAGAAAGTTATTTTATTGCTAAACAATATTTAGTAGAAAAAATTTCTGTAGCTGAAAAATATGCCAATGGAATAACTAATTCTAAATTAAAAGAAGTTTTTGAAAATGATATTAAAAAAGATAAAGAAGAATTAGAAAATGCTGAAAGAGCTATGTTCTTATATGGAATGGGTGAATTATTACGTGAGAATGTTAATTCTTTTGAAAAATTATTGAGAAAAATGAATAAAATAAATGAGTATGCTACTATTTTTGAAAGAGGTAATAGTGAACGTTCTTCTTTAACAAAATCATTTATTTTTGATACTATTGAAATTGAAAAAATTCTTAATACACCAAGACGGATTGCTGAATTGGAAGAAAGAATTAATGATATTGATGTTGCTATTGAAAATGCTTATGATAATGTTAAAGGACTTCGAGAAATAAATAACGTTATTAATAATATTGAACCAGAATATCCAATAAAAGAAGAAATTAAAGGAGAAGTAAAAGAAATAGAACCAACAGTTATTACTTCAAATGTTGAAGCAAATAAACTAAATGATGGTGAATATAAAGTTACAAAAAAAGAAAAAGCTAAATCAAGTTTATTAGAAAAAATTAGGGAATATAAAAAGGAAATTATTGCAGCAGTGGCAATGGCTCCTATAATTGCTATTACGATGGGTGTTGTTAGTGCATTATTTCCTAATAATATAAAAATAGGAAATTCATCTCAATTAGCAACCTATATTGAACAAAAAGTAGATTTAGAACCACATACACAAGTAGATCAAATAGATATAGAATCAAGTACATCTGATATAGTTATTGCTGATACAATTGATAAAGCAATTAATGAAACAATTGAAGATATTGAAAAGCAATATTCAGTAACTATTGGTGATCAAGTCTTTGTTAGTAATGGAGTAAAATATTATCGTAATTCACCAGCTGCACAATTTGGACAAAATGTATTTGAAACAGGTCGAAGTGGTTTAAAAGAGGGTAATTACTATGTTAATAAAATTGCACTTTTACAAAAGGATGCTATTGGACAACCAACGGGACATATAATTGCAGTTAATGATGAGCCAGGTGTGAGTGCCGAAGAATTAGCAACCTCATTAGGTTTAGCGAAAGGTACTTATGATGTTATTATGCATATTAGTTTAGGTAATACAGAAGGTGAGTTTGTGGAATATGTTGAAGGAATTCCTAATAATTTATGTTGGATAAAAACAATAGATGGAAAATATTTAGATGGTTTATCTTTAACAAAATCAGCTAATGAAGTTTTAAGTAAAGGAAGGGGTATGGCTAGATAATGAATATTGAAGTTAATGATGTTATAACTTTACATAATAATGAAAAACATCTTGTTTTAGCAGATGCTTTATATAATGACCAAAAATATTATTTACTAATACAAGTAACTGAAGATGAAGAAAATATAAAAGATCATTTTAAAATTGTTAAAGAGAAAAAAGATACTAGCCAAACAATTTTAATAGATGTAAAGGATCCTAATGAATTAGATGCAGTTGGAAAATTATTTAAGGTAGATTCAGAATAAAAAAAGAATAAAATTTTATTCTTTTTTTA
The DNA here is from genome assembly GCA_012520435.1 of Mollicutes bacterium. GTDB lineage: Bacteria > Bacillota_I > Bacilli_A > RF39 > UBA660 > JAAYOI01. The sequence goes on along the minus strand of JAAYOI010000060.1, from coordinate 3,165 downwards.
TTAAAAGTTGATTGTAGAAAAAATCGAGTGTTATAATGTGATTAGAAGGAAAGGGATAATATGAAATTAAGAGAATTAGTTAAGAAGGTTGGATTAGAACTTTAGATGAATCATCACTTGATAGAGAATTTACTCAAGAAGAAATTGATGAATTAGTATTTCGTGCTTGGGGATGGGCTTTAAAGTTAAATGTTTAAAAACTCAAAAATAATGAATATCTTATAAAAAGAGTAAAAGAAACAGATTTTAATAAAGTTTTAGAACGAATAAAAGCAAGGTAATAGTTTTATACTATTCTTTTTTGTTTAAAAATTTTTTATGAGGTTAAAATAAAAATAATGAGGTGATTTAATGATAAAAAAAATCACAATCTTATTATTTTTATTTTTATTCATAAATATCATTATTACGATTAGTAAAATTAATGAAACACAACAAGTTTTTAATTATTTAGATAATAAAGTAAATGATTATGATATATATGTATTATCTTTTGATAAGGTTAATCTTAATACCTCTAATTTAGTTAATTATTTTAAAAATTTTAATGGTAAAATATTAGGAGTTTATCCTAAAATAAATCCTTTATATGAAAATAAAATTAAAATAAAATATTATTCTTTTGATAAAAAGAATTTAAATGATAATATTAATAAATTTATAGAAGATTATTTATCTATGCTTAGTAATATGGGTTTAAATGAAGAAAAAGAAAAGATATATCTTAATGGAATTAAAATTTCCAAAGTTAGAGTTTATGCCTCTAGTTATGAAATATCAAGATTAATAAAAAAATATTCAAATATTACTTATAAATAATTAAGTCTTTTTTATTGTAATAATTAATAAATGATAGTATAATTATGATAGGTGATTTTATGTTCTACATTTGGCTAGCAATCGTCATTTTACTTACTATTGTTGAATTTTTAACTACCAATTTAACAACTATTTGGTTTGTATTAAGTGCTATTCTAGCACTCCTTTTATCACTTATTAGTAATAATTTTCTTTTACAATTTATCGTTTTTATGGTTTTTGGAATTATTTTATTAATAACGACAAGACCAATCATATTAAATTTTTTAATAGAAAATCAAGATAAGACCAAAATTGATAAGATTTTTGGTTTTCCTAAATTTATTAAAGAAGAAATAAGAAAAAAAGAAGTGATGAGAAAGAAATAGATAGTGATAATAATTAAGTAAAGATAGGAGAAGTAAAATGAGGGGATTAGATTATTTTAAAAGAATGGCTAAAGTATTAGTTTGGCCAATCGTGTTCGTTGTTAGTCAAATTTTGTTTTTAGGAATCTTTACTTTTTTCTTTAATTTAAATTTAAATATGAATTCTCAAGAGTTAGAAACATATATAATAACAGAGGAATATCGAACAAAATTAATTAATTACTTAAATGATTATAAATTATTAATAACCCTTATTTTAGTAATTATTTTTCTTCCTATTTTTATAAAACTTTATCAAAAATATAAACCTAAAGAAAAAGTTAATTTAACAATCCGTGATATTTCTTTATTATCTATTTTAGGAATCACTATTTTCTTTATCTTTAATACAGGTTTAGTTATTTTCAATCATTTGTTTAAGATTATTGAATTTAATCCTATAATTTTTTCTGAATATTTCTTTGTTTCCATTTTATGTACAGGAATAATGGGACCTATTTTAGAAGAATATTTATTTCGAGGAATTGTTTATAATGAATTAAAAACATTTGAAAGTAAGAAGAATGCAACTATATTAGCTAGCCTCATTTTCGCACTCGTTCATACTAATTACATTAATATGATATATGCCTTTTTTATAAGTTTTATTTTAATTAAAATTTATGATAAATATCAAACCATTAAGGCATCTTTTATCGTCCATATTTTTCTAAATACTAGTAATTTTCTTTTTTTTAGATTTATTGTATATAACCATTTTATTGTTAATAGTTTTATTTTAGTTGGAATGATCATAATCTTTATTTGTACTTTTAGAAAGATAATTAAAGAAAATTAATTGAGAACAATGCATTATCTTTTTTTTTTAATAAAATGGTGATATAATAATAATGGTGATTAAATGACAACCAAAATTAACGATGTTGATATAAATTATACTATTTTTGGGAACCCCGAAGGAATTAATATAGTGTTACTTCATGGATGGGGTCAAAATATAGAAATGATGATACCAATAGGTGAATATTTAAAAAAAGATTATCGCATAGTTATTATTGATTTACCTGGACATGGAAAAAGTAGTATACCAACTTATCCCTGGACAGTTAATGATTATGCCCTAGCAATAAAAGAATTATTAGAAAAAGAAAAAATAAAAAATCCTGTTTTGATTGGACATTCTTTTGGTGGTAAAATAAGCTTGTTATATGCAAGTAAATATGATGTTCAAAAATTAATTGTGTTTGGTAGTCCCTTTAAAAAAGAAGTAAAGAAATTATCATTAAAAGTAAAAATATTAAAATTTTTAAAGAAAGTTCCAATTATTAATAAATTAGAAGGGTTTGCTAAGAGACATATTGGTTCAGAAGATTATCGTAAAGCTAGTGATATGATGCGAAAAATACTTGTTAATACAGTTAATTTAGATATTACCGAAGATGTTAAAAAAATAAAATGTCCAACCTTAATTATATGGGGTAGTTTAGATACAGAAGTTTCTTTAGAAAGAGCTTATGAATTAGAAAAATTAATAAATGATGCAGCTGTCATTGTGTATGAAGGATGTACTCATTATGCATATTTAGAAAGATTAAATCAAACAATAAAAATTATTAGAAATTTTTTAAGTAATTAGGAGTGAGTTTATGTTGGAGATATTTATTTTATCATTATTTCCTGTTTTCTTATATTTAATCTTTAAATCAAGAAAAGCCTTACATATGTTACAACAAAATTGGTATGATAAGGATTATCGTTATTTTAAATGGATTTTAAAAAATCCTTATCGAGTTTTTTTAGAAAACGATATGACCTTTATCATTTTTACAGCTTTCTTATTTTTAGATTCTAAAATTTCAATATTTATTTTTAGTGTTTATTATCTTTTAATAACTTACTTTTATTTACAAAGAATAAAAAAAGAACAAGCTAAAAAACCATTAGTGGTAACTAAAAGAATTAGAAGATTATATGTTAC
>JAAYOI010000059.1 GCA_012520435.1 Mollicutes bacterium | reverse complement strand
TTAGAAAAAACTGCTGCTAAATTATTTGATGAGATTGCAAGAATAGGCGCTAATTTAATTATTTTATCTAATAAAAAGTTTTTAGAACATCATGCCTCAAGTGAAGATTTAATGTTAATGATTGATTTAATACAACCAAAATATTATTTACCGGTTATAGGTGAATATCGTCATCAAGTAGCAAATGCGAATGTTGCTAAAAAATTGGGAATGAAAGATGAAAATATTCTTTTAAAATTAAATGGACAAGTTGTTACTTTTATTGATGGTGTTTTACAAGAAAGTGATGAAAAAATTAAAGTTGATGATATTCTTATTGATGGTAAAACAGTTGGTGATATTGGTGAATTAGTTTTAAAAGATCGTGAATCTTTAAGTGAAAATGGGATTGTTATTGTTAGTGTAACCCTTGATAAAATAACCAAAAAAGTTTTAGCAGGTCCTGAAATACTAACTAGAGGATTTATTTACGTTAAAGATAATATTGATTTAATTAAAGAAGCCGAAAAAGTATGTTTAGAAGTTGTTAATGAAAATATTAAATCAGGTTATGTTGAATTTAATAAAATAAAAACAGGTATTAGAGATAAATTAGGTAAATACTTATATAAAGAAACTGAATGTAATCCCATGATTTTAGTAGTAATGCAAGAAGTGTAATTGCATTACTTTTTTTATTGCCAAAAATTTTATTAATGTATAATATGGGCGGTGTGATTTAAATGCCAAAAATTTCCATTATTATTCCTGTGTATAATGCTAGTAAATATTTAAAAAGATGATGATGAAAATATTATTAAACAAAAAGTTAAATCAATTATGAATAAATATAATTAATTAAGAATTCACTATTAATAGTGAATTTTTTAAATTGATTTATTATTTAATTTATGTTATTATCTTATATGTCTTGAATTCCTAAATAGAAAAAGGTGATATTATGCTAAAACCAGATTTAAATGAAGCTAAAAAAAGAACTAAAGATAAAGCTTTAGTTTATACTGATAAATATCAAATAACTGATGAATTAAAGAAATTAGGTATTAATAAAAAATATTTTATTAGAACTTATGGTTGTCAAATGAATGAACATGATACTGAAAATATTAAGGCTATCTTAGAAGATATGAGTTTTACTGAAACTTCTAAGATAGAAGATGCGGATTTAATATTATTAAATACTTGTGCCATTAGGGAAAATGTTCATTATAAAGTATTTGGTTTTCTAGGACAACTTAAATCTTTGAAACAACAAAAACCACATGTTATTATTGGTTTATGTGGATGTATGGCGCAAGAGGAAGTAGTAATTGAAGAAATTTTGAAAAAATATAGTTGGCTAGATATTGTTTTTGGAACTCATAATATTCATAATTTACCAAATATTTTAGAAAGAGCTTTAGCTAAAAAAGAATTAGAAATAGAAGTATTTAGTAATGAAGGGGATATTTATGAAAATATCCCAGCAAAACGCGAAAGCAAATATAAAGCTTGGGTTAATATTATGTATGGTTGTGATAAATTTTGTACTTATTGTATAGTTCCTTATACGCGTGGTAAACAACGTAGTCGTTTGCCAGAATATATTATTAATGAAGTAAAAGAATTAGTTAAAGAGGGATACTTAGAAGTAACATTATTAGGACAAAATGTTAATGCCTATGGTAAAGATTTAGATATTAATTATAATATGGCCAATTTACTTGAAGATGTAGCTAAAACTGGTATTAAAATAGTTCGTTTCCTTACTAGTCATCCATGGGATTTTACTGATGATATGATTGAAGTAATTAAAAATAATTCAAATATTATGCCTCACATTCACTTACCTTTACAATCAGGATCAGATAAGATTTTAAAATTAATGGGTAGAAGATATACTAAAGAAGATTATATAAAGTTATATAATAAATTAAAAGAAAATATCCCTAATTGTGCGATTACAACGGATATTATTGTTGGTTTTCCTAATGAAACCGAAGAAGATTTTAATGAAACATTAGATGTTGTAAATAAATGTCAATTTGATTCTGCCTTTACATTTATCTTTTCACCAAGAGTAGGAACACCAGCCGCTAAAATGAAAGACAATGTTGATATTGAAACAAAAGAAAAACGTCTTCAACAACTTAATGAATTAATTAATTATTATGCCCTTGAAGCTAATAAAAAGTATTTAAATAAAACGGTTACAGTTTTAATTGAGGGTTTTAGTGAGAAAAAAGATGGCTTATTATTTGGTTATACTGATACCATGAAATTAGTTAATGTTAAAGGTGAGGAAAAATATATTGGTAAAATAGTGGATGTCAAGATAACTGAAACCAAAACTTGGTCATTAGATGGAAAAATATGTTAAAAACATATTTTTTCTTTATTATGTGATATAATATTTGATGCTGGGGGTTATATTATGAGAAATAAATTTCAAAAAATTGTTTTATTATTAATATTAATAGGGTTGTTTTTTTATTGTAATAGACATAAAAAAGAAGATATTGTAAAAACAGTAAAAACTTATTATCATCATTATTTTAACAAGAATGAGCAATCATCAGATAATATGATTGAAATAAAAAAGAATGATAGTATTGAAAATAAGGAATTTAATAATCAAAATGATAAAACAGATGAAAAAAAAGAATTAGAAGCAAATAAAAAGAAAGATGAACAAGAAGAAACAAAGAAAGAAATTGAAACAGAAGAAATTTATAGTAGTATTTCTTTTGAAGAAAAAGAAGAAGAACCCAAAAAAGATGAAGAAGAAAGTAAGAAAGTTGCACTCACTTTTGATGATGGACCAAGTAAATATACATTAGAGTTATTAGAAATATTAGAAGAAAATAATGTTAAAGCAACCTTTTTTGTCATAGGTTCAAGTGTTGAACGACATTCTAGTATTATTAAAGAAATGGTAAATGATGGTCATCAAATTGAAAGTCATAGTTTGAATCATAGTAATTTTACTGAAATAACTACTGAAGAAATGATTAAAGAATTAGAAAAAACTAAAGAAATATTATCAAAGCATGGTGTTATTCCAACATTAGTAAGACCACCATATGGTAGAATTAATGAAAGTGTAAAACAAAATATTGGATACCCATTAATTTTATGGAGTCTAGATACAAGAGATTGGGAACATCGTGATACTGAAAAAGGTGTTCACATGATTATTGAAAATATTGAAGATGGCTCAATTATTCTTATGCATGATTTATATAAAACAACGGTTGAAGCTGTTAGAGAAGTATTACCAATATTAAAAGAACAAGGATATGAATTTGTAACAATTAATAAATTATTTGAAAATGAACAATTAGAAAAAGGAAAAGTATATTCCAAAAAAAAGAAGTAGTTTTATCTACTTCTTTTTGGTTAACAAATATAATATAATGTAATTGTAAAGTAACATATGATATGGAGGATTTATATGTTTTTTGATATTCCCGAAAATTTTTCATTTTATCCATTTTTAATTTCTACTATTATCTTCTTTCTTCTTTTTTAATTTTTAAAGCTTATAAAAATCGTTTTAAAAATTTCAATATTATCGTGAAATACCAGATAAATTACCAGTTGTTATTATTAAATATTATAATGATGGTAAATTTAGTGATAAAACTTTTTGGTTTATATTATTAGATTTAATTCAAAGAGGTTATTATTCTTTTGAAAGAGTTAAAAAGGAAGATGGTAGTATTGATTATAAAATAAAGTGGTTAAAAAAAGATTTTTATGATCTTAGTGCTTTTAAATTATATAAATATGAAGAAGAAGTAATAAAATTTATTAATACGATTATTCTTAGTAATTCAGATAATATAAAAGATAAAACAATTATGTTAAGTGATTTACAAAATAATTTAAAATTTCATACTAATACTCAAAATAGTATTACTAATATGTATAAAGAATTAAAGAAACAAATTGATAAATTATATGGTTCAATAAATAAAGAAATTAATTATATAATATCATTTATTATCATTGCTTTATATTATTTTTTAGTAGTAAAACAAATTGTTCCCAATAATTTTAAAGAAGATTATATATTTAGTATTGGTTATACATTAATTATTATGGCAATTTCTATGGTTTTAAAAAATACAAAAATAAATAGTATTAAAGGTATTTTTGAATTTTTATTATTAATATTTACAGTGTTTATTCTTTTTATTGGGTTGTTAATCGAAAGTTTAAATCCTCTTCTAGCACTCATCATTTATTTAAATCCTCTTTTATTTAGTTTAATTGTTTATCTTTTAAATGTTAATTTTTATAATGAAAAACAAGAAACATTAATGGAAAAAATAGAAGGTAATAAAAGATTTATTAGAGAATTTACAAGATTAAAACATTGACCTATTGATTATATTAATTTTGTTAAATACTATTATGTTTTAGCTGAAACTTATGATATAAAAATAACTGAAAACAGTATTTGAAAATTTAGGTGAACTTTTAACAAAATCAAATAAATGGCGAAAACGTATTTAATTAATCTTTTTGTGAACTTTTACCTACCTCTCGCATAAATTAAAGTGAGGGGTGATATAATGGCATCATACAAAGAGATAGTAACTAAAGCAGTTGTTGGGAAAGGGAAAAAATATTTTAAAAATAATTATATGATAACGCCTGCTGAAGTACCAACTACCGTATTAGGTTGTTGGGTTATTAATCATAAATTTAAAGGATATAAAACCGGTGATAAAGTAGGTGTAGATGGTTCATATGATGTCAATATTTGGCATTCATATGATAATGATAGTAAGACAGCAGTTGTTAATAAGAAAGTTAATTACAATGAATTGTTTAATATAAAAGCTAAAGAAACTTCGGATTTAAATGGTGATACAGATATTATTGTAAGAACATTAAAACAACCTACCTGTACTAAAGTTGAAATTACAGAAGATGGTAGTATCAATTTTGATATTGAAAAAGAATTAGGAGTTGAAATAGTAGGGGATACAAAAATTAAAATAGCTGTTGAAGAAGATGAAGAACCATGGGTAGAATTAGAAGACGATGTACCAGAAGAAAAAGTAGAGGAAGCAATCAAAGAGATAGATGAATCAGTAAATGAAGAATATTTTTAAAACAGTGTCAACAAAAAAGAGTTGACACTTTCTTTTGGCTGTGTTATAATTGTCTTATGAATGGAGGGAGAAAATGGCAGTAAGATTAAGATTAAAAAGAATGGGAGCTAAAAAAAGACCTTTTTATCGTATTGTAGCTGCGGATTCAAAAAGTCCTAGAGATGGTAAATTTATTGAATTAGTAGGTACTTATAATCCACTTGTTGATCCAGCTGAAATAAAAATTAATGAAGAATTAGCACTAAAATGGTTAAAAAATGGTGCCGAACCAACTGATACAGTTAGATCTTTATTTAATAAAGTTGGTATTATGGAAAAATTTCATAATTTAAAGAAAAATGAAAAGAGTGATAAATAATATGGATTTAGTAGCTCTAACCGAATTTTTAATTAAAAGTATTGTTAAAGATCCAGATACTGTTTCGATTAAAGGAATCGAAGATGAAGAATTATTAACTATTGAAGTATTAGTCGATGATGATGATATGGGAACAGTTATTGGTAAAGGTGGGAATATCGCTAATGCGATAAGAACCATTGTCCAAACTGCTGCTCGTGCTAATAATAAAAAGAAAGTAAAAATTAATATTGATTCATTTTAGAAGCTATGCTTCTTTTTTTTTGTTTTTAGTTGTCTTAATGAATAAAATATATTATAATATATTTGTGTGATAGAGAGGTAGAAGAATGGAAGATAGATCTTTGAAAATACCTAATCATGTTGGAATAATTGTGGATGGAAATGGCCGGTGGGCCAAAAAAAAGGGAATGAGTCGTAGTGAAGGTCATTCAGAAGGAGCAAAGAACTTAATAAATTTAAGTCGTTATATATTTTCTAAAGGTATTAAAATATTAAGTGTTTTTGTTTTTTCTACTGAGAATTTTAAACGTAGTAAACAAGAAGTTGATTATTTAATGAATTTGTTTGTTACAATGTTTAATCAATATTGTAAAGATTTAAAAAAAGAAAATGTTAAAATTGTTTTTTCTGGACGTCGTGAATTTTTACCTAAAAAGGTTTTAGAAGTAATGGATAAAGTTATTAAGACTACCAAAGATAATAATAATGGTATTTTAAATGTATGTTTAAATTATGGTGGACAGGCTGAAATAGTGGATGCAACTAAAAAAATGATTGATGATGTGTTAGAAAAAAGAATAAAAAAAGAAGAAATTAATGAAGAATTATTTTCTAAATATTTATATAATGATTTACCACCCATTGATTTTTTAATTAGAACTAGTGGAGAACTACGTATTAGTAATTTTATATTATGGCAATTAGCATATGCTGAACTTTATTTTCCTAAAACTTATTTTCCTGATTTTAAAGAAAAAGAATTTGATGAAGCTATTTTAGAATATAATAAACGTAATCGAAGATTTGGAGGTATTAATTATGAAGACAAGAATTCTTAGTGCTTTTTTAGCCTTCCTAATTTTTATTCCTATTTTTATAATGGGTGGATTTATTTTTAATTTAACTATTTTAATTTTAGCTATTTTAGCTACTAAAGAATTTATTAAGGTAAAAGATAGTAAAAAAATAACACCTAATTTTGTTAAATTTATTTCATATATTATTGTTGCTTTGTTAGTATTATATGACTTAAATAATCAAGATATTGTGTTTGCTACTGATTATCGTATTATTGCTGGTTTATTTTTAACTTTTTTATTACCAACTGTTTTATATCATGATCATACTAAATATAATGTTCGAGATGCTTTTTATCTAGTTGGTGGAATTTTCTTTTTAGGTATCGTTTTTCGTTTATTTATTTTGTTATATGAAACTAATTATCGTTTACTTTTATATTTATTTACTATTACCATCATTACTGATACTTTCTCATATTTTACTGGTTATTTAATAGGGCGTCATAAATTATTAGAAAATATTTCTCCTAAGAAAACCTGGGAAGGTTTAATAGGAGGAACAATTATGGGGGTATTTGTTAGTACCGTTTTCTTTAATACGGTAATTGATCCCACTTTATATATCGATCGTGTTATTATTATGAGTACTTTCTTATCTATTTTAGGGCAACTTGGTGATTTAGTTTTTTCAGCTATTAAAAGATATTTTGGATGTAAAGATTTCTCTAATATTATGCCAGGTCATGGTGGTGTATTAGATCGTTTAGATAGTATAATCTTTGTTATGTTAGGATATATGTTTTTTATGCCAATTATATAGAAAGGTGATTGTTGATGACATTTATATATTTTATTCTAGTATTAGGAGTAACCATTTTTATTCATGAATTAGGGCATTTTATATTTGCGAAAAGGGCAGGTATTTATGTTTATGAATTTTCTTTAGGTATGGGACCAAAAATCTTTAAATTTAATCGTAAAAATGATGAAACAACTTATGCCATAAGATTATTTCCAATTGGTGGTTTTGTTCAAACAGCAGGTGAAGAAATTGAAGAAGATAATGATATTCCTAGCGAAAGAAAATTACAAGCTAAAAGTTGGCTACAACGTTTTTTAACGTTTGTTGGTGGTGTCTTATTTAACTTTATTTTAGCTATCTTTCTTCTTTTTATTGTTGCTTCAGTAACAGGAGCACCAGAAAATAAACCATATATTGAATCAATTGAAGAAAATTATCCAGCTGCTAAGGCTGATTTAAGACCAGGTGATTTAATTATTAAAGTTAATAAAACGAGAGTTAGATCAGTTGATAGATTGATGTTAGAATTACAAATGAATAAAGGAAAAACTGTTACTTTTGAAGTAAAAGATGAAAGTGGTAAAATTAAAAAAATTAAAATTACACCAAAAGAAGAAATGCAAGAAGATATAAAAGTTTATAAATATGGTTTTTCTATAAGAAATGATATTAAAAAAGGTGTTTTGCCTTCAATTAAATTTGCATTTGTAAAAACTTATGATTTAATTGAACAGATGTTTTTCATCATTTTAGCGCTTTTTACCGGTAAACTTAGTTTAGATAATTTAGCTGGTCCAATTGGTATTTATAATATTGTTGGTTCAACAGCCAAAGCTGGACTTATTAATCTTGTTTATTTAACTGGTTTTTTAAGTATTAATGTTGGTTTTATTAATTTATTACCAATACCTGCTTTTGATGGAGGAAAAATCTTATTCTTAATTATAGAAAAGATAAAAGGTAGTCCTGTTAATCCTAAAGTTGAAAATATTATTCATGCGATTGGTTTTATCCTTTTAATACTTTTAATGATATTAATAACATATAATGATATTTTAAGATTATTTAAATAAAAAACAGTTAATTTTATTTAACTGTTTTTATTTTGATACAAGCTTTAATAAAGGAATCAAATAATGGATGACATCTAGTAGGTCTACTTTTAAATTCAGGATGGAATTGACAAGCAATAAAATGAGGATGTGATGGTAATTCAATAATTTCTACCAAATTACTTTTTTCATTAATGCCAGAGAAAATCATACCTTTACTTTCTAATAATTCTTTATATTTATTATTAAATTCATAACGATGACGATGTCTTTCTAATATTCTTTCTTGTTTATAAATTTCATAAGCTAAAGTATTTTTCATAATCTTACATTCATAATTTCCTAAACGAAGAGTTCCACCTTTATTAACAATGGCTTTTTGTTCTTCCATTAAATCAATGATAGGTTCTTCACAATTTTCATCAAATTCGGTTGAAGATGCTTTAGATAGACCACAAACGTTTTTTGCAAATTCAATAATAGCAAGTTGAAGCCCAAAACAAATTCCAAAAAATGGTATATTATTTTCTCTTGCATACTTAATAGCTTTCATTTTGCCAATAGTTCCTCTTGCCCCAAAACCACCTGGTACTAAAATACCTTTACTATTTTTAAATACTTGTTTTAAATTAGTTTTCTTTTCTAATTCTTCAGCATCTATCCAATTAATTTTAATTTTAACTTTATGTTTGTATCCCGCATGTTTTAAAGCTTCCATAATCGAAAGATAAGCATCATGTAACTCAACATATTTACCCACTAGTGCGATTTCAATTTCATCATTTAAATTGTCAACTGTTTCAACTAATTTTTCCCAATCTTTAATATTAATTTTTTTAACTGGTAATCCAAAATGTTTTAAAATAATTTGATCAATTTTTTGATTTAGAAAATTAAGTGGGATTTGATAAACATTTTTTACATCAATTGCCTCTATTACATTATTATTAGGAATACTACAATATAATGATAGTTTCTTTTTTATTTCATCATTTAATGGTAATGGTGTACGACATACCATGGCATCAGGTTGAATACCTAAACTTCTTAATTCGATAACACTATGTTGGGTTGGTTTAGTTTTCAATTCACCTGAACCAAAAGTATAAGGAATTAAAGTTACGTGAACGAAGAAAGTGTTATGAATGCCAAGTTCATATCTAATTTGTCTTAAAGCTTCAATAAAGGCAAGAGATTCAATATCACCAATAGTTCCACCAATTTCAGTAATAACAATATCGGCTTTTGATGAAGAACCAGCTTCATATACTTTACTTTTAATTTCGTTAGTAATATGCGGAACAATTTGAACGGTACCACCCAAATATTCACAACGACGTTCTTTTTCAATAACCGATGAATATATTTTACCAGTGGTAATACTTGAGGAATAGTTTAATTCTTCATCAATAAATCTTTCATAATGTCCCAAATCAAGATCAGTTTCTGTTCCATCAGCCGTAACAAAAACTTCACCATGTTGAATAGGGGACATAGTTCCAGGGTCAACATTAATATAAGGATCAAACTTTTGCATAAACACCTTATATCCACGAGATTTTAATAAAAGACCAATTGATGAAGCAGTAATTCCTTTGCCTAGACCAGAAACAACCCCTCCTGTCACAAAGACATATTTAGTCATTTAAAAAATACACCTCCAACAAAAAAAGCCAAGAGAACATCTAGGCTCTCTTAAATTATAACATTTCTAAAAAAAATATTCAAACATTTTTTAATAATTTTGGTGATTTTATTGAAACAATTGATTTGTTTTAGTATAATTAAAGTGCATATTAAATCTATTATTATAATAAGAGGGATGTGATATGGAAACAAAACAATTAGATATTATTTTAAAATATTGTCATAATTATGATGATATTGTTAATTTTACTTATGATTGTGAAGATTTAATTACCAAAAAAATTATTAATTATTATAAAGATTATATATTGGATTATAGTGAAAAAAGTGAAAATCAAAATTTAATTGAATTATTTGATATAGCTGTTAACGAATATATTAAAAATCCAAAATTTTATAAATTTTTTCAAAATAATTTTAATGATACAATTAATAATGAATTGGTTTATGTCATAATTAATCTTTATCAACAATTTAAAGAAGATGAAATAAAAGATATTGAAAGTACAAAATGGATATAGAAGGAGATTGATAAAATGTTAAAAGTTGAAGGAGTAACTAAATATTATGGTAATTTTATGGCTGTTGATAATTTATCTTTTACTGTCAAACCTGGTGAAATCTTTGGTTTATTAGGGGTTAATGGTGCAGGTAAAACAACTACTTTTAGAATGATTATGGGGTTACTAGAGCCAACTAGTGGAGAAATAACTTTAAATGATAAACCAATTGATTATAGTGTTACTGATAATATTGGTTTTCTTACTGAAGAACGTAGTTTACTTACGAAAATGACAGTTCGTGAACAATGTTTATTTTATGGTACTTTAAAAGGAATGAGTAAAGAAAAGATTTTAAGTAGATTAGATGAATTATTATTAAAGTTTGATATTCCTGAATATAAAGATAGAAAGATTAAAGAATTATCTAAAGGTAATCAACAAAAGGTACAATTTATTACAGCTATTATTAATGAACCAAAATTACTTATCCTAGATGAACCTTTCGCCGGATTAGATCCATTTAATGTTGAATCATTTAAGAAAGAAATTGTAGAAATGGCTAAAAAAGGTAGTATTATTATTTTTTCAAGTCATCGAATGGAACATGTTGAATTATTCTGTAAAAAATTAGTTGTTTTAGTACGAGGTAAATCTGTTCTTAGTGGATATTTAAAAGATATAAAAGCTCAATATCGTCAGAAAAATATTTTTATTAAAGGTGATGTTACTAAGGAAGAATTAGAAAAAATTGCTGGTGTTGTTGAAGTAATTGAAAAAGCTGATGAATTTGAAGTAAAAATTGAAGATAAAAAGGTTGCACCAAAAGTGTTTAAAGTCATTAGTAACAAAAATACTGAAAAATTTGTCGTTGAAGAACCTTCATTAAATGAGATATTTGTTGCGAAAGTAGGTGAAAGCTATGAGAAGTAAATTAAATTATTTAATTAGTGTTAGTTTAAATCGTAAAATAAAAACAAAGTGGTTTTTAATTGCTAACATTATTTTAGCAATCGTCATTATTGGAGTTTTTAATATTGACAGTATCATTAGTTTTTTTGGTGGCGATTTTAATGAAAAAACCAAAATTTATGTAATTGATAATACTGCCAAAGCTTATGATGTTTTTAAAGAACAATTAGAAACATCAGAAAAAATTTTAAATAATGATGAATCAAATTTAAAATTTGAAGTTATTAATTATGATAAGACAATTGAAGATGTTAAAAAATTGATTGAAGAAGATCCTAAACATATAGCTTTAGTGTTTGCAAAAAATATTGATAAGGTAGTAGATGTTACCTTAATTAGTGAAAGTTATATTGATACAATTGATTATCAATTGATTAGTAGCGCTGTTAATAATACGAAAATGGTAATTGCGATTCAAGAATCAAATATTTCAATGGAAGAAATTAGAAAAATTTATTCACCAGTCGAAATTAATAGAATTTATTTAGATGAAACCAAAAAAAGTGAAGAAGAAAATATGGAAATGATTATGACCTCTGTCTTTCCAACCCTTATCTTACCATTTTTCATGCTTACTATTTTCTTAGTCCAAATGATAGGTGCTGAGGTTAATGATGAAAAAACAACTAGAGGAATGGAAATTATTATTTCTAATGTGTCACCTAAAACACACTTTTTTGCAAAAGCTATAGCGGGTAATTTATTTGTTATTATTCAAGGTGCTTTATTATTCTCTTTTGGGGCTATTGGTTTATTAATAAGGAAATTTGTCGGTGGTAATACGATTGTTGATGGTCTTGGCTCTGAAGTAGGTAGAATTATAAATAAAATACTAGAAAGTGGCATAGGTGACCAATTAATTTATATTATTCCTTTAACTATTATTTTAATGTTTTTGACCTTTATTGCTTATTCCTTATTAGCTGGTATTTTCGCATCCATGACTACTAATATTGAAGATTTCCAACAATTACAAACACCAATTATGCTTATTTCTTTGGCTGGATATTATTTATCAATGATGGCTGGTATGTTTGAAGGTGCTGTTTTCATTAAAGTTCTTTCATTTGTACCATTAATTTCCGCTATTTTAGTTCCATCCTTATTAGTATTAAATCAAATAGGAGTAATGGAAGTTTTTATTTCGATTATCATTATGATTGGTTTTAATTATTTATTAATTAAATATGGTTTAAAGATATATAAAGTAGGAATTTTAAATTATTCTTCTAAAGATTTATGGAAGAAAATGTTTAAAGCAATAAAAAATTAGTCTAGTTACCTAGACTTTTTTATTTGATTTTATTGTTTATGTTATTTCATAAAAAAATAATACAACATTTTTTATATAAACTATAGACAAAATTTAAAAAATAATATAGAAATTAACCAATTAGTTTCAAGGGGGATATTTATGGAATATAAAATTAAAAGAAAAAAAGTTGATGGGGAAATGGTATATGGAATTGTTGATGAAAATTTGAAAGAAGTTTTGCCTTTCAAATATTCACACATTGAAGAAAGAACAACTGATTATGATAATGATGCAAAAATAAAGTACTATGTAATAAGCAACCAAGATAATAAAAAAGGGGTATTTTTTTATGGAAGTGTAGTATTAGAACCTATTTATGATCCTTACCATCCAAGATTTATTGTTGGACGCTAAACTGAACAAGGTATGGAATATGGTATTCTTGAATATCAATATGAATATGGAAAAGAAAGTAAATATGTAATGGTTTATCCATTTGGTAAAGCAGATCAAATAGAATTGGAAAACAATAGAATAATGTTATATAAATATGAAAATAATAGAGTTTTAAAAGGTGTCTTTGATGATCCATTATTAGGAACTCATGATCCTATATATACACAGTTTAAAATATGTGTAAGTATGCCATATTATTTCCCATTAATTCCTAATTTTAATAGGGACGATGTCAAAACATCTTTGCATAATCAAGAGAAATGGCATATACCATATATCATGGTTGGACAATTAAAAGATGGAAAAGAAGGATTACTTATTGATGATGCATATGACAAAGATGGTAATCCATTAAAAATAGATTGTAAATATAAACGTATTGATCTCATCGCTGAATTTGGAGACAATAAAGTATTTCAAACAACTGATTTTGATAACCAAAAAAGTGTTACTGTTGTTTGTAAAAAACAAGATTACTATGAATTTAAGAGTACACCTTTTAAATATAATTCTATATTATATAATCATGGATTAAATAAAGGAAAAATTAGATGTTCTAAAGAAAATGTAGATGGATATAAACATGATATTTATAATTGTTCTTTATATCCTATAATATTTGGTGCTGATATTGTTTGTTATTTTTGTGAACTTAAAATGCATGAAGTAATTAAAAAAATAGATGAAAATAATAAGAGAATTATGTTTATAGATAATAATAAGAATATATTATTTGATGAACAAGGAAAAAATATAGGTGTAGTATATGATAGATTATTAAAAACATTTTTTGTAAATAATAATGGTGTTTTACAAGTTAGGTATCCAAATGGTAGTAGATATGATGATACCCAAACAGATATTCAAGGAGATTATTTAAATTTTAATTTTATTGTTCCAACTAATTTAATAAAGTATAGAAGAAAGTCTGATACTGGTGATTCTATGTATGGGTTATATATGTTTGAACATGGTTACAGTGATAATGTTAGTGTCAAATCAGTATTAAATGATGAATATGAAAGTATAGATGTTGTTGCAAATGGTACTAGAGCTATTGTTTCAAAAATGATAAATTCAAAAAAACCAGTAATAAAATATGGTGTTATGGAAATTATGAAAAATAGTCAAGAAGAAAATGTATGTATACCTATTGATTATGATGAAATAATTCTTGATAAGGACGAAGATGATAATGAAATTTTTACGGCTATTACTATTAAAGGTAACGTTATTCAAAAAGATATATATGATGTTGATGGCCTTCTTATTGAACATAAAATTGAAAAAAATAATCAAGATAAAACATTATTAAAAAGAATGAAAAAACAAAAAAATGCAAAAAAATAGATTGTTAAAAAACAATTTATTTTTTTATATAGAAAAATTAATCTAGTTATTCAGTAGTTTTTTATTTTCAATTATTAAAATGTTTGTTATAATATTTATGGTGGTAGTAAATGGTAAAAAAAATTAGATTAAGTTTTTTTATTTTTTTGCTAATATTATTATTTTTAACTAGTAATGTAAAGGCCGTAGAATATAAAGCAATAGTTGATATTACCACTTTAGATGTTTATGAAATACAACAAGCTATCGATAAAAAATATTTAACTTATGAACTTTTAATTAATCTTTATTTAGATCGTATTAAAACATATAATCAGCAATATAATGCAATTATAAATATTAACGAAAAAGCCATTGATGAAACTAAAAAATTAGATAAAGAATATCAAGAAAAAGGAAGAAGAAGTTTATTACATGGTATTCCCATTATTGTTAAAGATAATATTGATTATGTAGGATTACCTACAACTGGTGGGGCGAAAGCACTAAGTGATTCATATCCTAAAAAAAATGCCCCAATTATTCAAAATTTGATTGATGCTGGTGCCATTATTATTGGAAAATCCAATATGAGTGAATTTGCTTTTTCTGCTTATTCTTCTTATAGTAGTTATGGTAATGTTAGAAATGCTTATAATTTAGAATATACCCCATATGGTTCATCAGGTGGAAGTGCGGTAAGTGTAGCTGCTAGTTTTGTGCCACTTGCCCTTGGAACAGATACTAATTCTTCTATTAGGCTTCCTGCTAGTGCCAATAATATTGTAGGATTAAGGCCAACTTATGGATTACTTAGTAATGATGGAATTATTCCTTATGATGCAGAAAGAGATACAGCTGGACCAATGAGTAAAACAGTTCGAGATAATGCGATGTTACTTACCATTTTAGCTAATAATGGTATTGATTATACAATTTATTTAAAAGAAGATGGATTAAAAGATAAAAAAATAGGTGTATTAACCCAATTTATCAAAAAAAATAATTCTGCATCTATTCCTAATTTATCATATTATTATGATGAAATTGAAAGATTAATGAATGAAGCAATTAAAGTAATGGAAGATAAAGGAGCCAAAATAGTTTATATTAATGATTTTTATTCTAGTTACTATTACAATTTAAATAATAATACAAAATTGCACATATTACTTTGTTATGACTTTAATAAATATATTAAAAATACAACTAGTAAAATCAAAAGTTTTAATGATTTACTTAATGATGGTAGATTTGTTCAAAAATTAAATGATTATAATTATAGTTGTTATAATGATTTAAGAAATACAAGATTAAGTAATGTCAATAAATTAAAAGATGAATATCGAAATTATGTTAAAAATGTAATGAACAAATATGATGTGGATGTTTTAGTATATCCTGCAACTAAAAATAAACTTTTAAAATTAAGTGAAATAGCTACTAAATCTATAGCTAATAATACTTCTGCAATTGCACCTACAACTGGTTTTCCAGAAATATCAATACCAATAGGTTTTGATAAAAATTATTTTCCATACAGTTTAGAAATATTATCACTTCCTAATCAAGAAGGGTTATTATATGAAATTGGTTATGCTTTTGAACAAGCTACTAATCACAGAAAAAATCCTACAATTGCTCCTAATTTATATCTAATTAATGATAAAATTAGTGCTTTAATAAAATATTATGAAAATAAAATTACTTATAAAAATTATTATGATAAAAATGATTATAAGCAATATTTAAATACTTATAATAAAATTGAAAATTTAATTATTAATTATAATAATTATGATGATAATACCCTTGATGATTATGTTACAGAACTTATAAAAGAATGTTCACAAAATATTAAGAATTTACTTTTAACTGATAAATCAATAACAACCAATACAAAAGATGATATTTATCCAATCATATTTGTTGTTGTATTAATAATTATATTAGAAATAATTAATTATTTTATAAAAAAGAATAAAAAAGATACAAAAATAAAAATGCACCACTAAGTGCATTTTTTAAAATGAAACTAGAAATCTCTAACAATTTTTGTTATAATATATGTTGTCATGCGAGAGTGGCGGAATGGCAGACGCGTACGTTTGAGGGGCGTATGGTTAATACCGTGTGGGTTCAAGTCCCATCTCTCGCACCAAAATAGTAAAATAATAGGTTTTTTCCAATAAAGAAACAATCTTTTTTTTGAACAAACGAAATAATTTATTCAACAATTGATACCTCTAAAGATATTAATGAAGTTGTTTTTCAAACTTTAGAGATTGTAAAAAATATCAATATTAAATTAGATAAAATTAATATATTAGTTTTATTTTAAAAAAGTTAAAATTATTTTAAGTTTAGTTAGATATATTCTTGATAAAAATAATCTTTATGATATAATAAATATAATAATATTCCAATTTAGATTACATGAAATGAAAGAAATAAAATAGAAAAAAAATTTATAGAAGGGAAATTAAAATGCAGATGATGAATAAAATTCTTAATTTATATAAGGCTGATGTTTGGAAACGAACTTTAATTATTTGGCTTTTTTGTCAAATTGTTATGTGGTTAATTTTTGGTGTTAGTTATCTTTGTCATCAAGATGCTTGGATTAATGTAAGCGATGTAGTTGGTAACAATGATTCTATTAATGAATGGTGGTCTTTATTTTTATTTATTGTATTTAATAATCTATTTATTTGTATTTTAATTATGATTGGTAATTGGTTTGTTAGATTTAATATAATAACACCTGGTGTTTTAATATTGTTGTTACAAATAATAGGAATTGGATGGGTGGCTGGATCTAATGCTTTTGAATTTCCGTTTACTAGTGTTAGTGAGGCCAATATTCAATATTTAAAAATAGGATTATGGGAAGTAACTGCATATATTTTTTCTTTCTCAGCTACTATTTCAAAATCTTTGAATGAATCTAATCGATTCTTACCTAATAAATGGGATAAAACAAGAAGTCTTAAGGAAATGAAACCTAATAAAAGTGAAATTCTTATTATTGCAATCGCAGTAATATTAATAATTGTTGCCGCTCTTATTGAAACTTTTTCACTTATATAAATATTACGTATGATAAAGAATATTAATATTAATTTGCTGGAATAGCTCAGTTTGTAGAGCAACTGTCTCGTAATCAGTAGGTCGTAGGTTCGAATCCTATTTCCAGCACCATTAATTATTTACTTAAACTTATTGTTTAAGTTTTTTATGTAATAATTTTATGATATAATTAAAAAGGTGATTGTTATGTCTTTAAAAGAATAAATTGAAAATTATATACCATTTAATGAACAAGAAACAAAAGATAAAGAATATTTTTTAAAATTTATGAATACTTTTGATAATGTATTAACAAGAGAAAATGAATTTGGGCATTTTAGCGGTTCTGCTTTTGTAGTAAATCAAAATAGAACGAAAGCACTTATGGTATATCATAAAATTTTTATACATGGATTTATCCCGGTGGTCATGCTGATGGGAAAGAAGATTTATTATCAGTTGCAATTAGAGAAGTAGAAGAAGAAACAGGTGTTAAGGTAATTAGACCAATTATAAATGAAATATTTGCGATAAATTCTAATCCCACTTTAGGTCATTTTAAAAGGGGAAAATATATTTCAGCCCATACCCATTTAGATGTTATTTATTAGAAGCTGATGATACAATTCCTTTAGAAGTTAATATAGATGAAAATAATAAAGTTACTTGGATACCAATAGAAAAATGTAGTGATGAAGTAAGAGCTGATTTTGTTAAACCTGTACTTGAAAAAGTAACTCAAAAAATGAAGAAATTATCGCTTTAAAATATTCAATAATTACATAAAATTTATTGACAACATTAGACATATATTAGTATTTTAATTACCATCTTATTTAATTTTTTGGTATGATAATTTTAGATAATAAAAAAATTAGAAAAAAATAAATAAAAACATTATATATTTTTAAAAATTTATGATATAATGTAATAGTGTTGAGGTGACTTAACAAAATGATTGAGATAAATAATGACAATTATTATAATATTGTCAATCATATATTAAAAAATGAAGAGTTTAATAAAACAAAGCAAATGGAACACCATGGAATAAGTAGATATGATCATTCCCTAAAAGTGTCATATTATTCATATAAAGTTGCTAAATTGTTGAAATTAGACTATGAAGAAACAGCACGTGCTGGTTTATTGCATGACTTTTTCTTAAGTTATAAGGAAAGGGATGCTAAAGAACGTATTGTTTCTACTTTTAACCATTCTAAAAAAGCAGTAGAAAATGCAACCGCACTATTTAATATAACACCAAAGGGAATTGATATTATTAAAACCCATATGTTCCCACTTAATATGACAATACCAAGGTATGCCGAAAGTTGGGTTGTTAATATTGTTGATAAAGTTGTGGGAACGATGGAATTTTTCAAAAAATTTAAATATAAATTCAGTTATTTAGTTAATTTATATTTAATCTTTTTAATTAATTCAGGTAAATAGACTACTTTAAAAGTAGTCTTTTATGTCCACGTAGCTCAGTTGGATAGAGCGATAGCCTCCTAAGCTGTAGGTCATTGGTTCAAATCCAATCGTGGACGCCATAATTGTATAAAAGTCTTGTAATATTTTTATTTTTCAAGACTTTTTAAAATTTTAGATATTGGAGAAATTTATGATAAGTGCAATTATTATTTCAATATTTGCTTCCTTTTTATTAGGAATGACTAATCATATTGATAAATTTGTTATTAATGGTCTAGATACATCTCATAAAAGTATTAAAACTATCTTAGTATTTTCAACTTTAATAACAGGATTAATTTTTGTACCAATCTGGTTTATTATTTGTCAATTTAAAGTAACTATTAGTACCATATCATTAATAATTATCCCATTAGCATCCCTAACATATACCTTATCATTATATTTATATTATAAAGCTTTAGATAAAAATGAACCATCAATAATTGTTATAATGTATCAACTTATGCCAGTATTTAGTTATATCTTGTCATTAATTTTTTTAAATGAAAATTTAACTTTACAACAAATAATAGGTTCTTTAATTATAATTTCATCAACTATTATTATTTTGCTTGATTTAAGTGATAAAAAAGAAAAGCGCAAACTTAAATTTAGAGCTTTAATTTTAATGATATTTTCTTCTTTGTTAAGTGCCATTTATTTTATCTTGTTTGATTTTGCTATTCGTCATAATTCTTATAATTCTTGCATTTTTTCGCACCAATTATCTCTTTTAATAATTGGTATAATATTAATAAATATTAAAAGTTTTAAAGATTCATTTTTAAGTTGTATTAAAAATAATGGTAAAAAATATATTTCCCTTAATATATTTAATGATACATTATATATATCTTCTAATTTATTAGTACATTTTGCTAATTTAACTATTCCTATTGCTTTGGCTAATGTCTTAAATGGTTTTCAAGGAGCATTTGTTTTCATCATAGGTGTAATAGGGAGAAAATTATTCCCTAAATATTTTAATGAAGAAATAACACATAAAGCTATTATTCAAAAAATTGCTTGTATTATTTTAAGTATTATAGGTTTAATTATAATATTTATATAAAAATATTTAAATTATTTAAAAAATAAGATATAATATTAATTGTATTCTTATTGCTTGCCGATGTAGTTTAGTGGTAAAACAGGTCCTTGGTAAGGATCAGAGGACAGTTCGATTCTGTCCTTCGGCACCATATAAGAAAATAAACCCTTAGTTTTTAAGGGTTTTTATTAATATTTTAATAAAAAAATTAAAACTTTTCTTTATTATGTGCTATAATATATAACACAACTTCAAGAAATTCGCATGAAATAATAATATGATGAAAAAGGGTGATATAATGATTAAATGTGAAAAAGATAATAATAGTTTTAAAATAAGAAATTTAGCTAATAAACTAACACTTTTCATCAAAAAAGATGAATGGCAAAATATTAATATTGAATTAATAAATGAAAGTAAAGAGTTTAATCCTAATTATTTTCGTTATGCTTATGACTTTTTAATATCACAAAAGAATAATAATGATGTATTTCAACAATTAAATGCATTATATGATGCTTTTATGAAGAATGTTGAAATAAATCCTAGAAGATATAAAGTTAAAATAGATGATGAACCTAATTATTATTACTTAGTCAGAAAAGTAAGTGGTAATAAAATAGAATTATTATATCCATCTGATAAGGGATCAATTAATTACGTTCCTTCACTTGGTTTAATAAAATATGATGATGATAATTTTATTATTATTAGATTTCATCGTTCATTAAATAAATTAAATGAAAATAATATTATATATAATAATCATGGTTCAAGATTTCCAGAATTATATGACTTATATAATAAATTATTTGAAAATTTAATCAATGAAAATCAAAAAGAACCTTGTAAACAAAAACAATATTATTTAGAATATAAAAGATAAAAAAGTGTTGCCAATATATATAATTTATGGTAAAATGTTAATGGCTTTTTCAAATACACACGATATTGATTTAAATGCCTAGTGCCTATTATTTGATAGGTGGTGTTTAAAGATGAGATATCGGAGGAAAATAACAAAAGGAGGAATGAAGATGCCTGTTGTATCAATGAATTATTTATTAGAAGCTGGGGTTCATTTTGGTCATCAGACTAAAAGATGGAATCCTAAAATGAAAGAGTATATTTTCTGTGCCAGAGATGATATTTATATTATCGATTTACAAAAAACAGCTAAGAAAATTGAAGCAGCTTATGCAGTTTTATACAAAATTGCGGCTAATGGTGGAAAAGTTTTATTTGTAGGAACAAGAAAACAAGCAAGTGATGCGATTAGAGAAGAAGCTATTCGTTCTAATTCTTATTATGTAACGGAAAGATGGTTAGGTGGAACTTTAACTAATTTTAAAACCATCAGAAAAAGAGTAAAAAGATTAGAAGAAATTGAAAAAATGGAAAAAGATGGAATTCTTGATGTATTACCAAAAAAAGAGGTAAGTAGATTAAGAAAAGAATACGAAAAATTAAATAAATTATTAGTAGGTATTCGCCATATGAATAAATTACCTGATGCACTTTTTGTAGTTGATCCATCAAAAGAAATAATTGCTGTTAGGGAAGCAAGAAAATTAGGTATTCCAATCTTTGGTATTGTGGATACTAATTGCGATCCTGATTTAGTAGATTATGTTATTCCAGGTAATGATGATGCTATTAGAGCTGTTAAATTAATTGTTGGTGTCATGACTAATGCGATTGTTGAAGCAACGGGAGGAAAAATTATCGATTTTGTTAGCGATGAAGACAAACACAATAGAACAAAAAATGATGTTGATATTATGAAAAAAGTATTAGAAACTATTGAACCAAAAGTAGAAAAAGATGAATCTGATAAGAAAGCGGATACGAAGAAAGCTAGTCGCAAAGAAAAGAAAATTAAAACTAAGAGTAAGAAAAAAGAAGAAAAAGTTGATAGTGAATCGATAACTGAAAAAGAAGAAAGTGAAACAGTGGTTGTTAGTGAAGAAACTGAAAAAGCCGATTTATCTAAATTAACAGTAGCTGAATTAAGAAAAATGGCAAAAGAAAAAAATATTAAAGGATATTCAACGATGAAAAAAGCTGAATTATTAGAAGCTTTAAAATAAAAAAGATGATTTGTAAAAATCATCTTTAATCTTAGAAAGGTGAAAATTATGATAAGTGCAAGTTTAGTTAAGGAATTAAGAGAAAAAACAGGTGCTGGTATGCTTGATTGTAAAAATGCTTTAGAAGCTACTAATGGTGATTTAGAAGCAGCTATTGATTGGTTACGTGAAAAAGGTATTTCTAAAGCAGCTAAAAAAGCTGAAAGAATTGCAACTGAAGGAACTGCTAGCATTTTAATAGATAATAATAAAGCAGTTATTATTGAAGTTAATTCAGAAACTGATTTTGTTGCTAAAAATGAAGAATTTAAAGAATTAGTTAATACTATTCTAAATACTTTAATTAATAGTAATATTAAAACAGTTGAAGAAGCATTAGAATTAGAAACTAAAGATGGTAAAGTAAATGATTTAATTATTGCTAAAACATCTAAGATTGG
>JAAYOI010000058.1 GCA_012520435.1 Mollicutes bacterium | reverse complement strand
TCATTGCTTATTATCTTTATTTTTGAGATAATATATTAGGTGATAGTAATGAAAATATTGTGTATTGGGCATGCGGCTTATGATATAACTATTCCTGTTGATAAATATCCAGTTGAAAATACCAAAAATAGAGTAGGTATGAAAGTAGAATGTGGTGGAGGACCAGCTTCTAATGCTGCTTATCTTCTTGGCAAATGGCATATGGATGTTTATTTTGCAGGTGTTGTTGGTAATGATGAATATGGCAAAAGAATTAAAAAAGAATTAGATAGTGTTAATGTTAATACTAAGTATTTACAATTTAGTGATGGTGATGAAACAACCAGTAGTTTTATTATTGCTAATCAAGAAACTGGTAGTCGTACCATTTTAACATACCGTGATAGTGATATAACAATGCAACCAATTGAATTAGATTTTGAACCAGATGTTATTTTAATGGATGGCCAAGAATATGAAATATCTAAAGAAATTTTAAAAAAATATCCTAATGCGATAAGTATTATTGATGCTGGAAGGCCAAAACCAGAAATTATTGAATTATCTAAAATGGTTAAATATTTAGTTTGTTCCAAAGAATTTGCGGAAACAATAACTAATATTAAAATCGATTATGAAAATCAACAAACTCTT
This sequence comes from Mollicutes bacterium, assembly GCA_012520435.1. Classification (GTDB taxonomy): domain Bacteria; phylum Bacillota_I; class Bacilli_A; order RF39; family UBA660; genus JAAYOI01. The sequence goes on along the minus strand of JAAYOI010000058.1, from coordinate 4,690 downwards.
ATTGATTTATATCAAAAAATGAAAGAAATATTTAATAATACGATTGTTGTTACTTTAGAAGCTAAAGGGTGTTTATATGAATATGAAAATAATATTAAAATAATGCCATCAATTAAAGTTAAAGCAATTGATTCAACGGGTGCTGGTGATATCTTTCATGGTGCTTTTACTTATGGGATAGCTAAAAATATGCCGTTTGAAAAAATATTAAAATTATCTAATGTTACGGCAGGTTTATCAGTTACTAGAATTGGTGGACGTAATTCGATTTTTAGTCTTGAAGAAATAAAGGAATTATATGAGGAATTTGAATGATATTATTTTTATTGATAACTTGCCTAAATTAGATTTGCACGGTCTTGATCGTGCTTCAGCTGCAGTGGCAATTAATGACTTTATAAAAGATAATATTAAGTTAAAAAATGATATAGTTTTAATTATTCATGGGATTGGACAAGGTATTTTAAAACAAGTAACTCATGAATGTTTAAAAAACAATCGTAATGTCTTAGATTACAAAACATATTATTATAATAATGGTTGTACTATTGTTAAATTAATGGTTGACAAAAATTTACAATAATGATAGAATAGATGGCAATTCATTATGCATTTTTCTTATCTTAAATGAATTTGACAAATATAAAAAAAATGGTATTATATTATTACTTTTTTTTCAAAGGGGGTTATTTTTTTATGTATAATGAGCGAAAAGAAAGTTTTTCATTTAAAGATGTGCTTATTCAATTTTTATTTGTTGCTTTATTTATTTTTATACTTCTTTGGCTTTTCCCTACAAAAAGAGATTTAGAAAAAGCAATTGAACCATTATATGTAAGCATCTTTAATGAAAACGTGGCTTCTATGCGTGAAGCGGCTAAGGATTATTTTACAACACCTCGTTTACCAAAAAATGTTGGTGATAAGGTTTATATTACTTTAGGTGAAATGCTTGATAAAAAACTAGTACTTCCATTTTATGATAGTCAAGGTAGACAATGTGATTTAGGCGGGTCTTATATTGAAATAACTAAAATGGATGACGAATACATCATGAAAATCAATTTAAAGTGTAGCGATGTTGAAGACTATATTTTAGTTCATATGGGTTGTTATGATTATTGTAAGACGGCTATTTGTGAGAAAGAAGAACCAACAAAACAAACAAACAATAACAAACCAAAACCAAAACCAACTCCTATACCAAACCCAAAACCTACACCTAAACCAAATCCAAAGCCAGAGCCAAAACCAAAACCAGAACCTAAGCCAGTTGAATATTTATATGAATATATTAAAATTGTCGGATCTAGTTATACAGGATGGAGTAGTTGGTCAGGTTGGTCAACAACTAAAGTGTATGCAAATGATTTAAGAAAAGTTCAAACCAAAGTAGAAACAACATATAAAGAAGAAGTTAAATTAATTGGATATAACGTTATTACATATAAAGAACCAATTTATGAAAAACAAAAAGTTCAAGTTGGAACTAAAACTGAAAAATCATGTGCAAAATTTGAAACAGTTTTAGTATCTACTGGTGAATATCGTTATACTGATTGGGTACCAGCAGGAAAACAAACACTTTGTTATACACCAAAAGATACAGATACAACTAAATATTATCGTGTTTCAACTGTGGACTATGATTGTGGAAATTGTAGTGTAAGTATATGTACTATTTATGAAGTTTATACAAGAAATAAAATTGAAGTTAAGAAAGAACAACAACAATGCGCAAAATATGATATTAAGGAAACACCTGTTTATGTTGAAAAAGAAGTTTTTGTTGGATATGAAACAAAAACTAAACAAGAACCAGTATATGGAAAGGTAAAAACACCTGTAGAAGTAACTCTTTATAGATATCGTACTCGTGATATTATAAAAGGATATACCAAAATTAAATGGAGCAAACATAACGATACTACCTTACTCAATAGTGGATATCAATATACTGGAAATAAAAAGGTAGTTAAGTAAAAAGGGGGGTTATTATGGATAATAAACAAAATAAAAAAGATGAAAAGAAAATTACTAATAAAGAAGTAAAAGGAAAGAAAACAAAATCAACTGGAACGCCAAAAAGTAAAGTTGCAATAATTGCACTAATTACTGCTTTTGGTATATTTGTGACTTCAGTTGTCGTAGGAATTTTGCAACATTTTAAAAACAAAACAAAAACAGGACCTTTAAATCAACCAAAAATTACTGATGAATTAGAAGATGAAAAAGAATTGAATCCAAATTTATCTTTTGATCCTAATAGTAATAAAGAAATGATTAATAGAATTGCGCATATTTATACTAATGCTTTAAGTAAGGGTGTCAATAATATTAGTATTGAACAATGGATTGATTTTTATCTAGTATTAAATATAGATAATATTGAGGTAACTGATTATGCTAGATTAAAATCATATATAAAAACAAAAGATTCAATGATGCGAAATTTTGATTATGTAGTTAATATTTTATTAAATGATGCTATTACATCTGAACCATCAACAATAATTGATATTACTAGTTTAATTGCTAATAAAAAATCAGCTGATGCTGTCTATAATTTACAAAATATGATTGCTTCATTTAATATTTCATCTAACAAAAGTGAAGAAGCTAGTAAAATTAATAAATTTGTAGAAAATGAATTTAGTACTTCTGATTATAAGCAAATAGAAGCTTCATCTAACCTTGTTAGAATGAAATTATTAAAAGCAATGGAAGATTTAACTATTAACCAAAAATATCGCATTCCTACTGCTGATATGAGTAAAATTATTTTTGGTGATAGTAAACGTTGCGATGAAGATACAATGAATAATAGTATATATAATTTTGAAAAAACTTATGTAAAACAAACATTAGATGATAAATTAAATAAAGCTTTAAATATTAAGATTGATGATGCTGTAGTAGAAGCTGAGGAATTATTAACTGAATTACAAATTAGAAATGAAATTGAAAAGATAATCAAAGATACAAAAGTTGAATATGTACCAAATCCTGATATGAAAAAAGCTATTGATGCTCATAAACCAAAGGATACCGTTCAAACAGTTAAACCTACTGATAAGATTGTAAAAGATCCTAATACTGGTAAGAATGTTATTGTTATAGAACTAACTGAAGAAGAAAAGAAAAAACAACAAGAAGAAATTCAAAGACAAATTGAAGAAGAAAATAGAAAAGAAGAAGAACGTGTTAAAACACTTATAGAAGAAGCCCAAAAAGAAAATAAAAATACACAAACTCAAGAAAGTACAAAAATAATAATAGATAAAAATAAAAATCAGAAACTTAATTTGAGTAAAAAAGAATTATTAATGATAGATGCTTATAATTATATTAATGAAATATATGATAGACAAGGTTATTATGATGGATATTATGGTAAACCACGTAATGACAGTTATAAAGTTGATTCTAAAAATGAAGATTATAAAAAGTATTGCAATATGATGTGGGCTGAAAAATATAATCCAGATTATGACCAAGGAGAATGGGATAGAGGAGTTGTAGATGCTAAAAAGGATGCTACAAAAAATGCTACCTTTGATAGAAAAAATAATCGTAAATTTATTCCTGAACCTGTAGGTGAAATACCTGGTAGTGAAAACTATAGAGGTGGTTATTATTCAGCTTATGAGCCACAATATACGGAAGTATATTATGCTAAACCAGTTAAAGAAAATAAAGTGAAAAATAAAAACGAAAATAAAAACCAAGATAAAAAAGAAAGTAAAACAAAAACTGAAATTATAAATAAAACTGAAGAAAACAATCAAGATGATATTATTATCAATAAAGAATTTATACCTCTTCCTGAATATTTCTATGATAAAGATGGCAATTTAACTGACGAACATAATTCAGAAATTGAAATAATTATTAATCAACTATTATTACAAAAGCAAATTGCCATGAATATGCAAAAGATGAATAAAGGTTTTCAAAAAGTTATTAAGTTATAAAAAATGAGGAATTAATATTCCTCATTTTTTTTGTTAAAAAGGGTAATATGTAAACCTATAATGTCAAGTTTTTATTGAAAAAATTGACTTAAGACTATAGATATGTTATCATATAATAGGTTATAATAATAGGGATAATAGTAATGGGGGATATACCATGAAAACAACATATATAATAGATTATATTAATGAAAATGATTTTAAGAAATTAGAACGTTCATTAAAAAAATATAATATGTTAGCATATAAAAAACTATATTTTGAATATTACCCTAAATTAAAGGAAGGTAATTTTTTAGGTGAATTAGTTTCAACTAATAAAGAAAAAGGAACTAAAGTTTATGAATTAAAATTACCGACTGATTGTGTATTTTCTAAAGTTCATGGTGATGTCAAATTACATTACATTGTCTATGAAGATGAAGGTATTATTATGTTAGATAAATTTTCACCTGAAGATATTTTAAGAGAAGGTCATCAATCTGAACTAACTGCATATAAAGGTGTTATGGTTTCAAAGGAACATGCTGAAAAAGATATTTTCAAAATAAATTTATTAAACTTAATTGAAAAATAAAGATGGTTAATTGATTATAATACCTCTAAAGTTCACACTAAATAAAAAGAATATGTTAAAATTTATTTAGAAGAACTTTGGAGGTGTTTTTTATGGGAAAACAAAAGAAATAGACATTAGAAGAAAAGGAAAAATCGTA
>JAAYOI010000057.1 GCA_012520435.1 Mollicutes bacterium | reverse complement strand
TGCTGTTCATCTGTAATAACTAAACCTAAATTATAATAATTTACATCTTCCGTTATTAAAGCATGGGTACCAATAATTATATCTATTTCACCATTACTTAATTTATTATGTATTTCTTTTTTTTCTTTAGTTTTTAGATTACCAGTTAATAATCCCACTTTAATATTATAATCTTTAAATATTTTAGTGACATTTTCATAGTGTTGGATAGCTAAAACTTCAGTGGGAGCCATTAAAGCACTTTGATAACCACTTAAATAATTAATATACATACTTATAATAGCTACTATTGTTTTACCACTACCAACATCACCTTGTAATAGGCGATTCATTCTTTTTTCATCTACTAAATCATTATATATATCTTCAACACATCTTATTTGATCAGTAGTTAATTTAAATGGTAGATTGTTAATAAATTTTTGAATTTCATCATAATCTATATTTCTTTTTAAACCAATCTGTTTTTTATTATTTAATTTTAAATAATTCATTTTTAACATAAATAAAAATAATTCTTCATACTTTAATCTATTTCTAGCTTTCTTTAATAAATCTATATTATTAGGTATATGAACATTTATAATACTTTGTTCATAATCTAAAAAATTATATTTTTCCTCTAAATAATCTGGTAAATAACTTTTTAATAATGGTTTTGTTTTTAAAGTCTCAACAATAAAAGTATTAATTTTTTTACTATTTAATCCATAAGTAGTATGATAAACAGGTTCAATCTTTTCTTCATTTAATAATGAAAAACGGATATCACTTGCAACTATAGTATTATGTATTTTATCATATTTACCAATAACCGTTATCTCAGTATTAGGTAATAATTTATTTTTTAAAAAAGCTCTATTAAATATAATAACATTTAATAAATTAGTTCCTATATTAAAACGAAATTGCATCTTATTTAAACTCTTTTTAAAATAAAAAAGATTAGGAACATTTTCAACTACTCCATCAATAATAATAGGATCATCTTGATTTAAAGAGTTTATATCACTACGTTTTAAAATATTATAACGAAATGGATAATAATTAATTAAATCATATATATTATTTATACCAAGTTTATTTAATAAACTTAAATTTTTAGTTCCAATTCCTTTAATTTCCTTAATATCCAGCACTTTTATCACCTACTTTTTAAAATTATAACATATTTTTCCAAAAAAGTATTGACAAAATATTCTTTTTCAGTTAGTATATAAAGCACCAATTCGAAATTTAGGCGAATTGGAGCTAGTATCACACTAGCCAACCCCTTTTTATTCTTTTGTGGAACTGTTCTTCAGGGGGGCAGTTCCTTTTTTTGCATTTTTTTATAAAAGTAGTATTATATTATTTGTGTGATTATAGGAGGCATATATGTTTAGAAAATTATATGTATTATTAGCAAGTCTAAAAGAAGTAATCAAGACTATTCCTGCTATATGGAAAGTGAAAAAGATGAAGGAAGAATCTAATGAAAGAAAAAATATTATTAGAAAATCAATTCAAGAATGTAGTGGCAGAATTATGACAATAACAGGATCAAAAATTCACGTTAAAGGTATTGAAAATATACCAACTAATCAAAATGTATTATATGTGGCAAATCATTCAAGTATGTTTGATATTACACTTTTATACTCTATCCTTCCTAATCCATTAGTTGGTTTTGTTGCGAAAATGAGTCTTAAATTTTATCCTATTATTAGTGGATGGATTAAAGCAACAAAAGGTGTCTTTCTAAATCGTGGAAGAAGTAAAAAAGCAATGAAACAAGCAATAAAGACAATGGAAAAAGAAGTTAATTTGTTAAAACAAGGGCATAGTATGGTTGTGTTTGCTGATGGAACTAGAAAAACTGAAGAAAAAGATTTTAAGAGTGGTAGTTTAAAACCTGCTCAAAAAACTAATGTTCCAATTGTTCCGGTAGCAATTACTGGTACTGAACAAATTTTTAAAGAGAGTGTTAAAAGACCAATAATTCATATTACTTTCTTAAGTCCACGTTATATTAGTCGTAAAGATAATATTAATGAGGTAACTAAAGAAATTCAAAATGATGTTTATGAAGAAAAAGAAAAACATAAAATATTAATAAAAAAAGATTCTTAGGCATTGCCAAAGAATCTTTTTATTTC
>JAAYOI010000056.1 GCA_012520435.1 Mollicutes bacterium | reverse complement strand
TATATATATTATTTTAAGTTTGTTGTTTGATTATAATTAGGAAGATTAAATTTTGATAAAAATTGTTCTCTTTTTTTAACAAAACATTTTCCCGTATTTCTTAATTTTTTGGCTTCAAAATTTTCTAACTTATAATTATATGCAAGAAACATATCTCCTACTTCTTCAATATTATTATTTACTAATTCTGTTATAACATTATTTTTATCTATCGTTATGATTATATCTTCTTTATTAGGACTAGAAATTATTATTTCTTTACCTTCAAAATATCTTCTTACCATTACTTGACTTTTATCAGGTATACTTTTTGGAAAACTATCTATTTCATATTTATAATAAGGGGCAATTCTTCTACCCTTTAATATTGAATCAATTGGATCTTGATCATAATTTGATAATACATTTTTAATGTAATGTAATACTGATTTTCGTGGTCGTAAATCTAAAATAAAATAATCTATTAATAAATATTTATCTTCTGGTAATTTTATAACTTCACCATTATCAATAATAGTATTGTTAGGACAAAAACATATATCAACAACTGAAGAAAAATCACTAATTTTTCTATAATTATATTTATAATACCTACCATCTTTAGCCTTTACATATCCAGGCAAATGATAATATGGTCTATTTTTTGTTTTAAGCCCATAATATTTTTCAAAACTTCTTGATAAACCAAAAACTATATTATCTAAATTATTACCAAAAGTACGATCATTATAGAATATAGGAGCATTATTTTGTATAGGAGAATAACCAGTTTTATTATATCTTGCTAGATTAAATTCAATATCATATCTATTTTGAATATAAAGATTCCAATTATAACCAAATGCTCTTTTATGTCCATCTATATACCACATTTGCTCAGGAAGTTGCAAACCAGCCATTTTACTAAATTGAATACATAATACCGAAGTTGCATATTCATCATTTCTTTTAGAATTTGCAAAAATTTTCCTTTTTATCTTATCAGCATTATCTTTAACAGCAAAAAAAGTATAAAAATCATCTATCCATCTTTCTTCTACATCCCATAAAGTTTTATTTCCTTCATTACCTTCATAATTATAATATTTTTTCACTTTTTCCAAATCTTTTAAATTCTACATTGATATAAAGTATATCCTGCTTTACGAAGTAATACTTCTGGTCTTTCAAATTCTTTATCTTTCATCTTTTTAGTTTGCATAGCAATATGATAAATATAACTTTTAAATTCTTCAACAAAATTATTAGCTAATATATCATCATATAAAGTATGTGATGGTACAAGCGTAAAAGTAGTTAACATTATTTGTGAAAGTAAATCTTTTTCCTCTAATAATTCTGGAAATTGTTCCCTACAAAATTGAGCCATTTTCTCCCCATAATTTACTTTAATTATTTCTAAATCCTTATTCATAAAATCTCCCTCTAATTATACCGCTTTTTTCATAAATATTACAATTATAATAACTTGTCATATACTACCATATTTTAAAGAAAAAGGCAACAATCCTTTTAATTTCTTACTTTTTATCCACATATGGACACATATGAAAAGTAATGTACGCAATTTTACGTAATTTTTTCTTTATTCCTGTTTCAATATTATCAATAATATTATGAGCTTCTATTAATGATAAACTATTATCCATCACTACTTCACCTATTAACTTATAATATGGTCCATATTTGATAACTATTAAACTTTTAATTTCTTTTACTTTTTCTTCTTTTAAGATAATATTTTTTATTTTTTGTAAAAATTCTTCATCTGTTTCTTGTTCTCCTAAAATTATACTAATACTATCTTTTAAAATCTCATAACCAGTTTTTATAATAAATAAACCAACAATTACAGTTCCTATTATATCAGCATATTTAAAAATAACACTATACTCACTTAATTGCATTAAAAAAATAGAAATTAAAACGACAATAGAACTTAAAACATCAGCACTACTTTCTTTACCACTAGCAATCAATATACTATTATTATATTCATTACCTTTTTTTACAACATAACGAGCAAGTATTAATTTAATAATAATCGTTAAAAAACTGATAAATAAAACAAAAACACTAGGAATAATTATTTCTTTATGCATTGTCTCATATATTATTCCTATACCAGCTCCTAAAACCATAAAACCTATAATTAAACTTGTAATATATTCTGATCTTCCATGCCCATAAGGATGTTTAGCATCCGCTGGTTTTCTAGATATACCATTTCCAAAAATGGCAATCAAATCGGTTATTAAATCACTAAAAGAATGAATACCATCAGCTATTAAAGCACTAGATTTACCAATAAAACCAAAAACAATTTTGATTAAAACAAGTGACATATTAGTAAATAAACTTATTTTTATAACTCTTCTTACTTTTCTCATAATTCACCTACTTCACTTGATACCAATTATCCCCATATTGAATATCAACTTTCAATGGAACTTTTAATTCATATACATTTTCCATAACATCTTTAATAAGTTTTTTCATTATTTCTAATTCACTTTTTAAAACATCAAAAACGAGTTCATCATGAACTTGTAAAATTATTTTACTTTGTAAATTCATTTCTTTCATTTTCTTATAAATTTCAATCATTGCTTTCTTAATAATATCCGCACTAGTTCCTTGAATTGGTGTATTTAAAGCAATTCTTTCTCCCTGCATACGTATCATATAATTTTTATTATTAAGTTCATTAATAACTCTTTTACGATTAAATAAAGTTTTTACATAACCATTTAAATAGGCATTTTTAATAACCTTATCCATATAATCTTTAATACCTGGATAAGTAACTAAATAATCATCAATAAATTTTTTCGCTTCATTAACTGGTATATCTAAGTTTTCTGATAAACCAAAACCACTAATACCATAAATAATTCCAAAATTAACAGCTTTGGCAATTCTCCTCATATTACTATTAACTTCTTCTTTATTTACATGAAAGATATCCATAGCTGTTTTAGTATGAATATCCATATCATTTTTAAATGCTTCAATTAAAGCAGGGACTTCAGCCATGTGTGCTAAAATGCGTAATTCAATTTGTGAATAATCACCACTAACAATAACACTATCTTTACTTGGTACAAAAGCTTTACGAATTAATTTTCCATATTCATAACGAATGGGAATGTTTTGTAAATTTGGTTCAATTGAAGATAAACGTCCTGTTCTTGTTAAAGTTTGAGTATAAATCGTATGTATCTTATTATCTTCCATAATCGTATTAAGTAAACCTTCAATATATGTTGTATATAACTTCGTAAGCATACGATATTCAATAATTTTATTAATAATTGGATGTTTATCTTTTAATTTATTTAAAGTATCAATCGCTGTAGAATAACCAGTTTTACCTTTTTTACCATGAGGAAGTCCTAACTTTTCAAATAGAATTTCGCTAAGTTGAATAGGTGATGAAATATTAAATACTTCACCAGCATCATTATATATATCCTGACTAACTAATTCCATTTTTATCTTTATTTCTTCTCCCATATTAATTAATGTTTGCCTATCAACATTAACACCAGTATATTCCATATTCCCTAAAACAATAGATAATGGCATTTCAATATCATAAAATAATTCATTTAAATTTTCTTCCTTTAACTTATTTACAAAAGTTTTATATGAATCATAAATAAATTTAGCTTTCATAATCGCATTATAAGCAATAATATCCATACTTGGTTTAGTTAATTTACTTTTTCCATAAACATTTTCATAAAAAGCTATATCATAATCAAATTGATTAGCTAAATAGGCAATATCATCTTTAACATTATAATCTAATAAATATCCCGCAATCATTGTATCAAAAGTAACATTATTTAATTCAATATTATTCCATTTTAAAGCTACATAAGTTTTCTTTAAATCATATGTATATTTAATATTTTCCTTCAAAAATAATGGATTTTCTTTTAATACTTCTAAAGGAATAAAGAAACTTGTATCTTTATTATAAACAGCCATTCCTAATACTTCATCTTTATGATAATTACTACCTAATATTTCTAAATAAATGGCACATTCTCCAGTAACTTTAATTTCGTCAATATTATTAATAATTTTATAATCAATTGGTTTAATATCTTTTATTTCTTTTTCTTCTTTTTTCAAAAATGAATAAAATTCTAATTCTTCATATAAAGCATTTAATTTCTTATGATCATTACCTAAGTATTTGATATCTTCAATATTTATATCTATTGGAACATTACAATTAATAGTAGCAAGTTCATAACTCATATAAGCATTTTCTTTATCATTTAATAATTTTTCTTTTAATTTCCCACTTATCTTATCAATATTTTGATATATACCATCTAAACTACCATATTCTTGTAAAAGTTTTAGAGCTGTTTTTTCACCTATTCCTTTTACACCTGGGATATTATCTGAGGCATCGCCTTCTAATGCTTTTAAATCAATTACTTTAATCGGATCAATTCCATATTCTTTTTTAAAACTTTTAACATCATATCTAATATAATCTTTTTGCTTTAATAATTTAATATCAACATCAGAAGATAATAATTGTAATAAGTCTCTATCACTACTAATAATAGTCCCAATGTATTCACTATCTTCATTACAAAATTTACTAAAGGTGCCAATTATATCATCAGCTTCATAATTATCTATTTCATAATATTTTATTCCTATATATGTTAATAGTTCCTTAGCAACCGGAAATTGCATTCTTAATTCATCAGGCATTTCAATACGTCCAGCTTTATAATCTTCGTATTTTTCATGCCTAAAAGTTTTTCCTTTATCAAAAGCAACAATCATATATTCTGGCTTTTCTTCTAAAACTATCTTATTAATCATATTAGCAAAGCCAAATAAAGCATTGGTTGGAAATCCCTTACTATTATGCATAAAATTACCACTATACGCAGTTGCATAATAACTCCTAAACAAAAGATTGTTGCCATCTACTAAAATTATTTTTTTCATTTTATCACCTATTTTCATTATAACATTTACAGCATCAAATATAAAGTTATAATTGTATAAAAAAACATTGATTAACAAATCAATGTTTTTAAAATCCTTCTCCAACAATTATTACATAACGGGTAGTATTCCAACCACCATAATCCAAAAAACCAGTACTACCAGAAAAAGCAAAAATGCCACTTCCATCCTAACTATATGTAGTATTTTTTTCTAAATTTCTTCCAACGATAAAAAAGGTATTAGGAGTAGCATAACGCCAAGGATATTTATTAGGTAAAGATTTTGGTACTAATGTCGTTAAATTACAAAGTTCTGGTTCATAAGTTCCATAACAAGCTGAACCTTCGACATTTGGTTCAAATTTCATTACCCATATTCCAGTTAATTCTTCTTTTTTTGTCTTATACCATCATTATTATTATCCCACCAAAAAGCTGGATGATCAATCCATTTGTCATTAGATGCTTCTGCTGTAGTTCTTCTATCTATATTACCTATAACATTACTATTCCAATTATCATCAATTCCTTTGGTAAATTGTACTTCAATAGTAGCTGCCTGATTGGTATGCCAACCATTAGATATCTTATAAATAAATCTCGGAATCCATACCCAATATGATCCATCTTTTGTCTTCGCATTTGCCCATCTCTTTTGTTCATAATTAAACCAATCATAATCATTAGCATTAGTTTCTATTTCGTTATTATTTTCATCCCATTTGATTGGTGTCATGCCACTTACTAATATTGGAACATTTGCTCCACTATCATCGATTAATTTTTCAAATTTACAATCATTAACATCCATCTTTTTTACTGCTATCTTACTTAAATGATATGGTTTGATGGCACAATACTTGCCATCACTTATAGCCATTGCGATTT